>CAZOTC010000005.1:0-30807 GCA_964582605.1 uncultured Geobacter sp.
GCAGCGAAAGCGCTTCAGGCGCCATACCCCGCACCGTGGCATGGTGCAGACGGTTGAACTTGGCGATAAACTGCTCCACCAGCAGCGGGATATCTTCTTTGCGCCGCCGCAATGGTGGCAACTCAATCCGCACCACATTCACCCGGTAGTACAGATCCTCACGAAAGGCCCCGTTACGGGTCAACTCCGCCAGATCCCGGTTGGTGGCAACAATGATCCGGGCGTCGGTGGGGACGGAACTGGTGCCACCCAACGGCTCAAAACAGTGTTCCTGCAGGACCCGCAGAAGGCGGACCTGTAATGCCGGGCTGACCTCACCGATCTCATCCAGAAACAGGGTGCCGCCTTTGGCCAGGGCAAAGCGGCCCGGCTTATCCTTGGTAGCTCCGGTAAAGGCGCCGGCCTTGTAGCCGAACAGCTCCGACTCCAGCAGTGTATCCGGCAGAGCACCGCAATTAAGCGCCACAAACGGCCCGTTACTGTGTTTGCTCAGGCTATGGATGGTCCGCGCCATCAGCTCTTTGCCGGTGCCGGTCTCGCCGTTCAGCAGCACCGTACTGGGACTGACCGCAATGGTGGGGATTACCTCAAACAGACGCTGCATCAGAGGGCTGCGGCTGACGAGATCCCCCACATGAAAACGGCCCTCAAGCTCATGGCGCAGGGTCTCAACCTCGCTCAGGTCCCGGAACGTCTCTGCCCCACCCACCAGCTTGCCGCTGTTGTCCTTCAGCACGGCAGTGGAAAGACTGATCGGAATCCGGTTCCCCTCTTCATCAATGATATAGCCGGAGCGACCGATGATCGGCTTGCCGTTTTTCAGGGTCTTCCGTAGAGCACAATCGGTCTCACACATGTTGGAACGGAACACTTCAGAACAGAGCCGTCCAATGGCATCCCTGCGCGAAATACCGGTAATTTCCTCGGCAGCTCGATTGAATGAAGTGATCCTCCATTCAGGGTCAACAGTAAAGACACCATCGGAGATGCTTTCAAGGATCGCATCGGTGGTGGCTGCAGGTACAATTGAGGAGGAATGCCTGGGGTGCTTGCTCATGGGGGGTAGTATACTGCAATTAGCGTTCAATCAAAGCGATAAGTGGCATCCGGCTGCTGTTAAAAATTACAGGGGGTAACGTTCGCCACCCCCTGTTGACCTGTCTGTTCTCAGCTCTGCACGTTATTCTGCAGTGACGGCAACGTACCCGAAACTACCGTCCGGACGGCGCAGCAGCAGGCGTACCACGTCGCCTTTGGCAACCTTTGCCGCTACTGCGGCAAAGCTCTGCAGACTGTCAACCTGCTGCCCGTTGAACTCCAGGATCAGGTCTCCCCGCACCATACCGGCATCTTCGGCCGACGAGCCCTGCTTGACCTCGGAAACAACCACCCCTTTGACATCCTTTAATCCAAGCTGTCGTGCCATCTCGGGAGTCAATTCACTGACACTGATACCGATGCCGGCGGTGGTTGGCGCTGCGGTCGGGTCTGCTGCAACACTGCCTTTCGCCTGACCGACGGTCAAGCCCAGTTCAAGCCGCTTGCCTTTGCGGAAGATCGCCACTTTAACATTTTTGCCTACCGGTGTTGCTGCCACAAGCTTGGGCAGGTCGGTCTCGGCATGTACCGGGCGACCGTCAAACTGCACGATGACATCCTCAACCTTCAGACCGGCCTTGTCAGCAGGCGATCCCTTCTCGACATTGGTGATGATCACCCCTTTGTCGGAAGTGAGACCGAGCGACTTGGCCAGTTTGGGGTTAAGCTTGTCGAAATTTACTCCCAGATAGCCCCGAACCACCTTGCCGGTGGCCTTGAGCTGGTCAGCCACTGCCTTGGCCATGTTGATCGGGATGGCAAAGCCGATCCCCTGGCCATTGGCAATGATGGCGGTGTTGATGCCGATTACCTTGCCGCTGCTGTTGAAGAGCGGTCCGCCGGAGTTGCCGGGGTTGATCGAGGCATCGGTCTGGATGTAGTCATCATAGGGTCCGCTGCCGATTACTCTGCCCTTGGCACTGACAATACCGGCTGTGACGGTGTGGGCAAGACCGAACGGGTTTCCGATGGCCATGACCCATTCACCCACTTCAAGGGCATCACTGTCACCCAGCTCCGCATGCGGCAGGGCAGCCTTGTCGCTGATCTTAAGCAGGGCCACATCCAGCTTGTCGTCGAGCCCCTTCAGCTCCGCCTTGATTTCACGACCGTCCGAAAGCTTGACCATCACCTCGTCAGCACCCTGCACTACATGGTTGTTGGTCAGGATAAAGCCGTCGGCACTGATGATAAAACCGGTGCCCATCCCCTGCTGCCTGCGGGGCTGGCGCGGCGCCTGCTGCCCGAAAAACTGGCTGAACAGGTCGCTGAACGGGTCATTGCCCATAAACGGACCGGGCACCCTGCCGCCGGTTCTGGGCTTGACATGCTTGACCGTCCTGATGTTAACCACGGTCGGCTTCAATCGCTTGGACAACTCGACAAAATCAGGACTGACCGCTTTTGCCTCAAGTCCGGCCGGCGCCAGACAGACCAGACCCGCAATCAGCAAACTACAGACCACCAGCATACTTTTCAGCTTCATGTTGCAACCTCCATCCGTGATACGTTTTTCTACTCCGCCCTCAGGACATAACCCTGGCCGCGAACCGTGTGAATCAGTTTTGTCCCGAACCCTTTGTCCACCTTTTTCCTGAGATAGTTGACATACACGTCGATAATATTGGTAAATGACTCAAAGGAGTGCTCCCATACCTTCTCGGCGATCATGTTGCGGCTGACCACCGTGCCGGCATTACGCATCAGAAACTCAAGCAGGCCATACTCCTTGATGGTCAGATCGATCTCCTTGTCCGCACGCCACACCTTACGGGAAAGCGGATCCATGCGCAGGTCCGCAACCACCAGTTCAGCCCCCCGGTCGCGACTGACCCTGCGCACAAGGGTCCGGACCCTGGCGGAAAGTTCAGCAAAAGCAAACGGTTTGGTCAGGTAGTCATCCGATCCTGCGTCAAGGCCGGCAACAATATCGTCAGTGGTGTCCCGGGCCGTCAGCATCAGCACCGGTATGACCGTACCGGCCTGACGGAGCTCCCTCACGATACTGAGACCGTCCTTGCCCGGCAGCATGACATCCAGGATAAGCAGTTCATAGGGCTGTGTGCCGGCCATCTGAACTCCTAACGCGCCGTCATGGGCAAGATCAACCTGATACCCCTCCTCTTCAAGCCCGCGCTTGATGAAGGCCGCGACCTTCTTCTCATCTTCAACCACAAGGATACTCATATTCCCTCCAGCGACGGATTCATCGGCAGTTTCATGAATGGGGAGCCATCAGACGGCGCAGAATTTCTGAGGCGGATTCTTCAACAGACTTGTTGGTGACATCAATCAGCAACCAGCCTGGATGGCGGCGGTAATACTGGCGACAGAAAGCGATCTCGTCTTCGACCTGCTCATAGTCGGCATATTTATTTTTTGCACTCTGCCCCATGGTTACCAGCCGGGAGCTACGGATATCAACCAGCCGCTTGGGGCTGATCAGCAATCCGACCACCTTGCGGGGATCAATCGTATCCAGCTCTTCAGGCGGTTCAATCCCCTTCACCAGCGGTACGTTGGCAACCTTGTAGCCCTTGTTGGCAAGATACATGGAAAGTGGTGTCTTGGATGATCGGGACACTCCCACCAGCACCAGATCTGCCTTGCAAAGTCCGCGGTTTTCCTGACCGTCATCATGCTTGACCGTAAAGTTGACCGCCTCCATCCTGCGGAAATAGTCCGTATCGATCTGATGCAGCAGGCCGGGAGTGGATTGAGCCACCAGCCCCAGAAAAACCGACAGGCTCTGGAGCAGCGGGGAGAGCAGATCAAAGGCCATCAGACCGTTTTCTTCGGCAATGGTATGCACCGCAATGGCCATTGACGAGTCCACCAGGGTGTAAACCAGCAGCCCTTCATCCGCAGTTACGGTTGCCACGGCCTTCTGAATATCATCCTGACTACTGACTTTTGCCAAACGCACAATCAGTACATCAGTACTGCCAAACTGCGAAAGTGCTGCGCGAACAACCCGTTCAGCAGTCTCACCGGTGGAGTCGGAAAGCACATAGATTTTTTTCATGAATAGGTCATCCCTGTTAATGCCTGGCACTTAATTGCGATTTTCTAATGAAAATTAGTCACCGGCTTTCAATTTGTCAAGGTTTATTGTTGTCAGCATTGGCCTGTTCTGCTAGAGAGTAGGACGCTGAAAGCAGGTCTCAGAACTATTCAGAACAGAGGGGAATAACGCATGACAGCTACGTGGTATCAGGTCAGCTGTGACATCCCGTCCGGGCTCTCCGAGACTGTGGCTGATTACCTGACAGAGGTCTCCGGTTGTGGTGTCTGCACCGAAAACCGTGACGTTGACAGTTTTTCGACCGACGATATCCCGGAACTGCCAAGCACTACGATCACCTGCTATTTTCTGGCCCCCTGCCCGATTGAAGATCATCTTGCCGCCATCACTGCCTTTCTTTCCGGCCTGCCGGTACCGCAGCCGGTTGCAATCCCGCAGGTCAGCCTGCTGGGTGAAGAAGACTGGGCAAGCTCCTGGAAGACCCATTTCAAGCCGCTCATGATCGGTCAGCGCCTGCTGGTTCTTCCTTCATGGGAACCCCCTCCCGCTGATGACACCCGTGCGGTGATTGTGCTTGACCCGGGTATGGCCTTCGGCACCGGCGGCCACGAAACCACCCGTCTCTGCCTGGAGTGCCTTGAAGGGCTCCTGACCGCATCTTCCGCAGAAACGTCAACCATGAAGGTACTGGATCTGGGCACCGGCTCCGGCATTCTGGCCATTGCAGCCGCCAAGCTTGGGGTAAAACAGATTGATGCCGTTGATATCGATCCGCAGGCGATCAGTGTCGCTTCCGAGAACTGTCTGCTGAACCGTGTGGACAGCCAGATCAGCTGCAGCACCACCCCTCTTGAGCAGCTTGGCGGTACCTACCGGATTATCCTGGCCAACATTCTGGCGGAAGAGCTGGTACGGCTTGCACCGGAAATCATCTGCCGTCTGGCTCCGGGAGGAGACCTGATCCTTTCCGGTATCCTGGCGGAACGGGAAAAACTGGTACGCACAGGCTTTGATCCGTACCCGCTTGACTTCATGGCGTCCCATGCCGGCGGTGAATGGCGCTGCCTGCACTATCGGAGGAAACCATGAGCGGACGCCGGCGCTTCGTTGTCAGTTCCCGCAGCATACGTGACGGCTATGCCTCGTATGACGGCCCCCTGCATCACCACATGGCCAGAGTCTTGCGTCTCAGATCAGGTGATGAGGTCATGCTGGTTGATGAGCAGGGACGCCGCCATCTCGGGGTCATTGATCAGGTTACCCAGGAATGGACAGCAGTACGGCTGACTGAAACCCTGGAAGCAGCCCAGTTCCCGGATGCACCGGCCATAACGGTTATTCAGGGTCTGCCCAAGGGAGAGAAGATTGAGCTGGTCCTGCAAAAGGGGACAGAGCTGGGAGTCGCCGAGTTCTCCATCTTCCGGGCAGACCGTTCGGTCACCAAGCTGGCCGGCGACAAGCTGCAGGGCAGGCTTGACCGTTGGAACCGGATCGTTTCCGAGGCGGCCCGTCAGTCGGAACGGTTCGACCAGCCGGCGGTGGCATGGCACCCGTCTGCAGCGGCTGCAGCCGCCGGGGCTGCCAATGCAGACCTGAAGCTGTTGCTCTGGGAACGCGGCGTACCAACACCGTTGCGTGAGATTCTTGAGGGGATGCCGCGCCCGATGCGGATAGCGCTTGCCATCGGCCCTGAAGGCGGATTTGAGCCTGGCGAGGCGGACGCTTTCACCTTCTGGGGCTTTACACCGGTAACCCTGGGAGAGCGGATTCTGCGTACTGAAACTGCCGCCCTTGCCATGACTGC
The DNA here is from genome assembly GCA_964582605.1 of uncultured Geobacter sp. Taxonomy (GTDB): domain Bacteria; phylum Desulfobacterota; class Desulfuromonadia; order Geobacterales; family Pseudopelobacteraceae; genus Trichlorobacter. Next base: position 5,928 of record CAZOTC010000005.1, read on the forward strand.
GATTGTGCAGTATAAATGGGGCGATATTTAACTTGATCCATCCGGAGGGGTGCTGCGATGAAATGTCCCAAGTGTGGTTACACCAGCTTCGAGAGCTATGACTCCTGCCGCAGATGTTCCGCAGATCTGGTCGAATTCAAGCAGACGCACGGGCTTGCCGCACTGGTGCTGCCTCCTGCACTGCGGGCAAGCATGGCAGCTGAACTGGGCGGTAACCAGCATCACGAGGACACCTCGGCTGATACCGGCGGTGATATGTTCGCCTTTGACCTGCCGACGGAACAGCATCCCGAGGCTCCGGCGGCTGCCTCGTCTGATCCGTTTTCGTTTGATGACACCCCGGCTGCAACACCGGCCTTCTCATTTGATTCACCAGCTGCAACAGCTCAGGATGATCCCTTTGCAGCACTGCTTGAGACCTCACCAAAGCAGGCGCCCCAACCGAGCTCCGCTCCAACGGAACCTACCGGCGGGATTGAGTTGAACAGCTTTTCCTGGGATGACACCCCGACCCCCGGTCAACCGGGCAGCGCTCCTGCAGAGCCTGCCAAACCTGCCGACGACGACTTTAACAGCCTGTTCGGTGATCTGGGCGGTTCCGACAAGAAATAGAAAATCGGTACACGCAGCATCTACTCTAACGGATCAACAGAGCGGGATTTCTCCCGCTCTTTTTCATGGAGCGGTTGTGGCAGCATCCCATGTCAAAATACTGTCTGAAAACCTGGCCAACAAGATCGCTGCCGGCGAGGTGGTAGAACGTCCGGCATCGGTAGTCAAGGAACTGGTCGAGAACGCCCTGGATGCCGGCGCAACCGACATCCGGCTTGAGATCACCGGCGGCGGGCGGCGCCTGATCAGGGTCAGCGACAACGGTCACGGCATGTCCCGTGAAGACGCGCTGCTTGCCCTGGAGCGTCACGCCACCAGCAAGATCACCTGTGATACCGATCTGGAAACGATCTGTTCGCTTGGCTTTCGTGGTGAGGCACTTCCATCGATCGCTTCGGTCTCCCGCCTGTGCCTGAAAAGCCGCGCATCCGGCAGCATTGAGGGCACCGAGATCCGGCTTGACGGGGGGACGATCCGTGCTGTGCAGGCCTGCGGCATGGCGGTGGGGACGGAACTGACCGTAGAACAGCTCTTCTTCAACACCCCGGCCCGGCTCAAGTTCCTGCGCAGCGCAGAGACCGAGGCAGCCCATGTGGGAGACCTGATGGTCAGACTGGCCCTGTCCCGTCCCGACGTCGCCTTCAGCTACCTGAGTGACGGGCGTGAGCAACTGCGGGTTGCCTCTGGGGAGCTGCAGCAACGCCTGAAAAAACTGGCGGCACGGGATGCAGAACTGTTTGCGGTTGCGGGTGAAACCGCTGCGGCCCGGATCAGCGGTTATCTGGCGCCTCCATCAGCGGCCCGCTCAACCACGGCAGCCATGTTCACCTACATCAACGGCCGTTTTGTGCGCGACAAGGTTGTCCAGCATGCCATCATGCAGGCCTTTCGGCCGGTCCTGGAAAAAGGACGCTACCCTCTGCTTGCGCTCTTTATCGAACTGCCCCCCGGCGAGGTGGATGTCAACGTTCACCCCACCAAGCATGAGGTCCGCTTCCGACGCCGGCACCAGGTGCATGACACCATCCAGGGGGTCATCGAGGAGCTGCTGCGTGAATCTCCCTGGCTCCGCCTCCGTGCAGCACCATCAGCTGCGGCGATGACACCGGCGGCTCCGGCACCGCCCCTGCCTACTCACCACACCGGTGTTCAGCAGGCCCTGGATCGCTTCATGACCAGACCAGCCGCACCTCCCCGGATTTATGAAGCAACGCAGCCGTATCAGGCACCATCACCGCCAACGGTACAGCCGACTTCAGACGGTTATTTTTCCGCCCTGCAGGTCATTGGGCAGTTTCGGGCCGCCTACATCCTCTGTCAGTCGGATGATCGGCTGATCATCATTGATCAGCATGCCGCATACGAGCGGGTCCGTTTCGAGCAGCTCAAGAGCGGCTTTTCAGCAGGCGGTATCGAATCCCAGCGCCTGCTGCTGCCGGACACACTTGAACTTTCATTTGCCGAGGCAGACACGGCCCGGACCTGGCACAGCCGGCTCACGCAACTCGGTTTTGATCTGGAGGAGTTTGGAGGGCTTACCTGGCGGATCAACGCGGTTCCGATGATCATGGCCAATCAGGATCACACCGCCCTGTTGCGTGACCTGCTGGCAGAGCTGGCAGCGAACGGCAGCAGCACGTGCTTTGATCAGATCAGGGATGACCTGCTGGCCAGAGTCGCCTGCCACAGCGTGGTACGGGGCACACGTCCCTTGGAGCGACACCAGATGGAAGAACTGTTGAAGGCGATGGACCGGACTGATTTCTCAGCCCATTGTCCCCATGGACGCCCGGTTTCGCATGAAATCACGCTCAAAGAGCTGGAAAAGATCTTCAACCGTCTATGAAACCGCGTATCCTGGTGATTACCGGGCCGACCGCCTCCGGCAAGTCGGCCCTGGCACTTCAGCTTGCCGAACAGCTGCATGGCGAGATTATCTGCGCAGACTCTCTGACCGTTTACCGAGGCTTCGATATCGGCAGTGCCAAACCAACCGCAGCGGATCAGCTGCGTATCCCCCACCACCTGCTTGACATCCGTAATCCGATTGAGCCGTTTACTGCCGCAGAGTTCCGGTCTGCAGCCGCAGCAGCCATAACCGACTGCATCCGGCGCGACAAACGACCGATTGTAGCAGGCGGCACCGGCCTCTACCTGCGCAGCCTGCTGCATGGCCTGAACAGCGCCCCCGGAGAAGATCCGGCTCTGCGCAACAGACTGAGGCAACGCGCGGAACAGGAAGGCGCAGACGTACTACTGAAGGAACTGGCCCAGGTTGATCCCGAGACCGCCGGGCGGCTGCACCCCAACAACCTGATCAGGATCATTCGCGCACTTGAGGTGTTTTTCTGCAGCGGCAGGCCGCTCTCGCAGTTCCAGGCCGAACACCGTTTTTCAGAAGCACCCTATACCGCACTTCAGTTCTGTCTTGATCTGCCGCGACAGCTGCTGTACCAGCGGATTGATGCCCGGGTTGAGGCGATGCTGGCACAGGGACTTATGCAAGAGGTCCGCCGACTCCTTCAGCAGGGGATTCCGCCTGACTGCAAACCGTTGCAGGCCATTGGTTACAAGGAGGTCGTGTCCCGTCTGCGCGGTGAGTATGACCAGCAGGAGATGATCCGTCTGATCAAACGCAACACCCGTCACTTTGCCAAACGCCAGTTGACCTGGTTCAAAAGAGAACCTGACCTGCAGTGGGTTGCATATCCCGAAAACTCTGCTACTATCGAATCTGCAGCTGCCACGTTCTTCGCCTAAAGGAGAGAAAACATGTCCAAAGCCCCCTTCAACATCCAGGACCAGTACCTGAACCAGTCCCGCAAAGAGCGCGTTAAAGTTATTGTCAGAATGATGTCCGGTGAGGCCCTTGAGGGGCACATCAAGTCATTTGACAATTTTTCCCTGCTGCTTGACGCAGGCGGCGATATCCTGATCTACAAGCATGCCATTGCCACCATCACCTCTGTTGACGGCACCTTCCGTCTGCACAGCCATCCGTAGCGCTCGCACCATCCAGACACCATGCAGGGACTTCTGATCGAATCTGTCCAGCCCGATTCTCCGGCAGATCGGGCCGGACTGCAGCCGGGCGAGCGACTGCTGGCCATAGACGGCACCCGGCTGCGGGACCTGATCGATTACAGCTGGCTCAGCAGCGATGATGAGCAGGATCTGACGATCAGCAATCAGGCAGGAGAGATCCGTACCGTGTTGCTGGAACCGGAACCAGGCGAGGCGCCCGGGCTGTTCTTTGCGGCACCTGACCCCAAACGCTGCGGCAACAACTGCATCTTCTGCTTTGTCCACCAGCTCCCCAAGGGGCTGCGTCGGCCACTCTACGTCAAGGACGAAGACTACCGGCTCTCGTTTCTGCAGGGGACCTACGTTACCCTCAGCAACCTGAAACAGTCCGAGCTGCGCAGAATCATCAGGCAGCGACTCTCACCGCTCTACATCTCGGTCCATGCCGTTGATCCGCAGGTCAGGGAGCAGTTGCTGGGCAAAACCGGCATTCCGCCGATTCTGGAACAACTGCAGCAGCTGGCCAGAGGGCGGATCGAACTGCACACCCAGATGGTACTCTGCCCCGGCGTCAATGATGGCGCTATTCTGGAACAGACAGTTGCGGAGCTGTCCAGGCTGCATCCTGCAGTTCGCTCCCTTGCCGTAGTGCCGGTGGGCCTGACCGAACATCGACAGCGACTGCCGCAGCTTCAGCCGGTGGACACCGGCTACGCGGCTGCTTTTCTGGATCGCTGGCTACCGCAGATGCGAACCCTTAACAAGCAACTTGGCGAAGCTTTTTTACAGCTTGCCGATGAGTTTTTCCTCAAGGCCGGCTACCCTTTTCCTCCACTCAAAGAATACGGCGACCTGCCGCAATGGGAAAACGGAGTCGGCATGGTGCCCTGGTTTCTGAAAGATGCCGAGGCGGTGCTGAAACGGGCAAAACCGTTGCCACCGCGCAACGCTGCCGTGGTTACCGGACAGTCGTCGATCGGGTTTGTACAGGAATTTCTGGACAGACTTTCGGAAAAAACCGGCTGCCGCCTGACTGCCATTGCCGTTCCCAACCGGCTGTTTGGCAGCAGTGTCACAGTCAGTGGTCTGATCAGCGGCAAGGACATCATGGAAGAGCTGCAGAACAGGGACCTCGGCCAGATACTGTTGATCCCTGAGGTGATGCTGAAGGAAGGGGAAGGCTGTTTTCTGGATGATCTGACCCCGGCTGACCTGAGCCGGGAGCTTGCGGTTAACGTCTCTGCTTTTGAACCGACACCGACCGGTTTCTACCAGACGCTGCGGCGCCTGGCCGGAAAAAAAGGCCGGTGAACACACACCGGCCTTTCTCAATCAAGCTCTCCGTTGTTTCTTACTCAACCAGCCTTGCAGAAATAATCGTAATCGGTTCCAACGGCACATCCCCGTGGCCGGCCTTGTTGCCGGTCTTGACCTGGCGGATCTCGTCAACCACTTCCATCCCTTCCACTACCTGACCAAACACGCAGTAGCCGAAATCGTCCTGGCGCTTGCCCTTGTTATCAAGAAAGGCGTTATCCACGGTATTGATGAAAAACTGTGAGGTAGCGGAGTCAACCAAAGCCGTACGGGCCATGGCTACGCTGCCACGCACGTTTTTCAACCCGTTCTGGGCCTCATTCTTGATGGCAAACTTGGTTTTCTTCGGCTGCATATCTGCATCCAGGCCACCGCCCTGAATCATGAAATCCTTAATCACCCGATGGAAAATCAGGCCGTCATAATAGCCGTCTTTCACATAGCCCAGAAAGTTCTTCACGGTAATCGGGGCCTTTTCCTTATTCAGTTCAAGGGTGATCGTCCCTTTGCTGGTCTCCAGCACAACTCTGGGGCTGCTTTCTTCTGCCATGTCTGCCTCCTGCAATGAAGTTGGTACTCTTTTGATTTTGATAACAGTGAGCCTGTATAGCACACTCGTTCATGCCGGAAAAGTGAATTTGACTCTTTGACATAGTAGCCGCCTTTCGCTACCCTGCTACGCTATGCGATGCCTTGAAAATGCCATCATACGCCTGCTGAAACAGAAGCCGTTCTACGGACACCTGCTGTTGCAACTGCGGCGCGTTCCGTTAGCGTCTGCCGGACATTCAGCAGCCATCACGATCCGGGATGGAGTGCCGATCCTTTCAATCGCAGAGCAGCCCTTCGGCACCCTGCCCCAACCGGAGCAGGAAGCGTTGCTGGAACACCTGCTCAAGCACCTGCTGCACCTGCACCCGCTGCGTCGTCGTGAGCGAAATCCCCATGACTGGGACGTTTCCTGCGATCTGGCCATCAACCCCACCATTGAGCAGCTTCCACCCGGAGCGCTGTACCCGCAGAATTACGGGATGGAGCCGGGGCTGGCCGCCGAAGAGTATTATGATCTGATCGTTCCTCCCTTTGACCTTGGCAATGTAGCAGGGAACGGCATCGGTTCCGCAGAACAGGCTGCCACAGGGCTTGACGGTTCAGGTTCCGGACAGCAACTGCACGAAGCGGACACCATTGATGATCATGACGCCTGGCAGGAAAGCGACAGCACCCCGGTTACACTGGCGGAAGAGATGCTGCGCAGCATGGTGCGGGATGCCCTGCGGGGCAGTGACGGCGAGACGCCGGCAGACGTACGTGCCGTAGTGGATGCCCTGCTGCACCCGGCGCCAATCCCCTGGCGACAGGTCCTGCGCCAGTTTATCGCCACAGCCGGACGCACCGGCCGCAGCAGCACCTGGCTGCGGGAGCACCGCCGTTTTGACCATAGTACCCCCGGCATCCGTAAACGGCGCAAACTGAACCTGCTGGTGGGGATAGATGTCAGTGACTCAACCAACATCGTAACGCTTCGGGAGGCCTTTGCAGCGGAACTGATCAATCTGGCCCGCGGACGGGAGTGCAGTATCACAGTCCTGTACTCCAACAGCCGGATTCAGCAGATTGAGACCTTCAGCAGCGCATCGTTCGTAACCCAGCGCTATGACGGCGGCGGCTTTACCGACCTGCGCCCGGTCTTTGAGTATGCCAGGACCATGCACCCGCTGCCTGCTGCCGTAATCTACCTGACCGACGGTATCGGACCGGTGCCTGATGAGATGACCTTTCCCACCCTCTGGGTATTGACACAGGAAGGTGAAAAACCGGCACCATGGGGGGTGGAGTTGCGGCTTACGGTATAAGGAACTTCCTGCCCCGTTGCTTGAGAAACCCGTCCTTCAGCATCCCCTCCAGAATCCATTTGAATCGATCTGCTTCAACATCCAGCTGTGTATGCAGAGCAAGAGTTGTCATCCCGGAAGAAGCCAGCAGCAGTCGCAGTATCGCCCCACGGATCTGACGATCCGATCCTTCAAACCTGCTCTGCACGGCATGATGCCGACTACGTCGGCTGGGGTTGGGGAAGCGCCGCTTCAGGTCGCTGCCGTAATCCATCAGGGCATTGTACCAGTCCCTGGGATTTTCCCGATCCAGTACCGCATCTGCAACCGGCAGCAGCTGTTTGTCGCTAATCCCGTTCTGATCGGCAAAAAAGAAATGCAGCAGCACAGCCCTGATGTTGGTCTCCAGAAAAACATTGGGACGGTTAGAGGCAAAGGTGCTGATCGCACCGGCAGTATAGGGGCCGATACCGGGCAATCGCTGCAGCAGGATCGGATCATCCGGCACCACGCCGTTCCACTGCTCTGCAATCATGCGAGCGGCCCGCTGCAGATTCAGGGCACGGCGGTTGTATCCCAGCCCCTGCCAGGCCGACAGCAGCTCCGCCAGAGGCGCTTCAGCAAGTGCAGCAGCAGTGGGAAAACAGGTCAGAAAGACGTTAAATTTGGGGATTACCCGCTCAACCTGGGTCTGTTGCAGCATCACCTCGGAAACAAGCACCCGGTAAGGATCGCCAGTTTCCCGCCAGGGCAGTTTTCGTCCCTGCTCCGCATAAAAACGGTAGACCTGTTTCTGAAATGCTGTCACAACAGCACATGACAAACCTTCAGCCGCAGCCTGACGTTTCAGGGACAGCTCTTCAGGCGCGTCCTTTCCCATTGGCCGGCTGGAGGGCTCTTCCGGGCGGTCAGCCGCCCCTTTCAGGCAGGTTTGAGACACTTTCTTACTGTGAGAGGAAACCATGGAGACTCCTTTACAACCGATGACCGCCGACTCTGTCCGCGAACTGCTGGAAACTGCCGGTGCCGAGGTTATGGCCCGTTCCGGTCGGTCGGAGCATTACAGCGCACCACGTGAATTTTCCTTTGAGGCCAAGGCGATCTTTCCCAACGGCATGTCGTTGCATATCGTTGCCCGCCAGTTCAACTACCGTGATCCCTGGGAGGCAACCGGACGGGTCAACGACCTGGTGGATGTGATGCTGCTGAGAGAGGGGGAATTGACAGCGCTCCCCAAGGGCTATCCCTTTTTTCAGGGGATCGACGAAGAATGCGGGGTTGACGAAACCACCCTGAAAGAGATCATTTCATGTGTCGGCGAGGTAAATGTCAAGCTGTATGAGCTGCAGCGGATCACCGGCGACTTGCCGTGAGCGTTTGCAGATGCCTGCGTAACCACAACAGCTACCGAGAAAGGAAGCAGATCATTATGAAACATCGAAAGAACTATCAAGTAGCAGCATGTCTCTTAAAGATAGGCATCTGTCTGCTGCTTATGCTTACCGGTGGCTGCTCCGGTAGCGAACAACCCATCTCTGAGCCACTTGCAACATCGGTCACGACACGAATCCTTGGAACGAAACCCACAACGTACAAAATGAGCACTGTCGGCATCCCTGACCATGCATCGGCCCATGCCAATGCACCAGCAATTAACAGGTCCATTTGGGCCCCAAAACTGGATGACGGTTATGACCCTCAGGGGTTGACATACCTTAACGGCACACTATTTGTTTCCGCGTATCAAACAGAAAACACAAAAAATGCTGAATGCCGTGTTTTTGCCGTTTCAGCTACAGATGGTACCCAAACGGGCTATTTTGATCTGCCAACTACCTGCAAGCACGCAGGCGGGCTGACGATGATGGATAAAGAGGGCGGCAAGGACATACTTGTCCTCGCAGACACCTATGCACTGTATAAAATAGACCTCTCAAAAGCGCTGGCAAACAATACGGCCACAGGCGAGGCACTGCTTGCCGTGGTGTATCTGAGCAGTACAGCGGATACAAAGGGGCTGCTTATGAAGGGCTCGTTTATTGATTTTGACGGCACCAATCTATGGATTGGGACATCTGAATCGGATAATGCAGAAAATGCACTGGCCTACCAGCTGGATGCGAGCCTGTTTAGCTCTTACAACGGACAGACCGTCAGCAGAGCAACGCCCAATCTTGTCAAAAGTATCATCCCCATCCCCATGATTGCCAATGGTATGACCTTTGATGCCGACAAAAATCTCTGGATCACCAGCAGCAGAAGCACGGTCGGCATCCTGTATAAACTTGACCGGACAAAAGGCTGCAAAGCGAGCTCCGAAACCAAATGTATCATTCCCGGCACCACAACCAGTCCGCCTCATTACAACGTGCCGATCGGCACCGAGGATATGAGTTTTGACGAGGAAGGCCAGCTGTGGACGGTATCTGAAGCCGGTTGCAAGAATTATCCGCACTGGGACTACAGCTACCCGCTTGTCTATCGGCTAGACACCTCAAAATTAGTAGCGCCTTAGAGACAATCTACAATCTGAAAAAACTGGCGCCGGTTGTTTGCACTACATGAGGTATACCTGCCTGGAGCGATCAACCGTAAATCACAGAAAACAGTAAAAAAAGAGGTATCCCGTTATGAATACGATACTCCGTTACGTTATGGCAGTCGCCTTGCTGACACTGCCACACCAATCCAGTGCAGCAGAGCTCACCTTTGATGACAAGGCCTAAGTTCCCACCGAATTCAGCAGAATTGTTTTGCTGTTCCTTGAGATGAACGAGACGGTCGGGGTGAGATAACTGTGCTGTAGAATGAAGCTGTTTACTCAATAACAGGAGGTAGTTTATGAGCAGAAGCAGAATATTTCAGTTGGTAGCTCTCTGCGTTTTTATCCTCGCATTCTCAATGGGGGGCTGCAGTAGCGATGAAAGCCGGCCAATCATCTTCGAAAGCGGCCCACGGGTCGGTATGGTCACCACGAGCGAGGCAATTGTCAGCTGGGATACCTCGGTGATGACACAGGGGTCTGTCAACTACCGGGTTAAAGGTGAAAGCGCTTTTACCGGCAACGTTTCATCGATCATGGAAACCACGCGCCACAGCGTCACCATCACCAACCTGAAACCCGGTACTGCATACGAATATCAGGTTGAGGGCCATCCAACGCTAGGCTCGTTCAAGACTTCTTCGACTGATGCGACGAATTTCGTTTTCGTATCCATGGCAGATAACCGCGGGCAATCCGACAAGGATGATCTCATCGCATTGCCTCAGTCGTTCAGCAACATTATCGCTGATGCTGTTAAAAGGAAGCCGGTCTTTGCCGTAAATGTCGGCGACCTCTTTTACGGCAAGAACCCTGACAGGGATACCTTTAAAAAACTCTATACCTCCTTCAAGAAAGCAATCCACCCGCTGGCATCCATCACCCCCTATTACATCTCTCCGGGCAACCACGAGATGTCCCCCTTTACCCATAACAGCGATGTACCGGGCTTTGACCCGGTGGCACTCTTTAACGAAGAATTCAAGCAGCCTGGACCGCTGAAAGGTTACGAAGGATTCGTTTTTTCATGGGACTTCGGCAAAGTACATTTTGTTTCCATTGCCACCAATCGCTTCGACCCTTTGGTAACCAAGCCCCCTTATGCCATGTATTACGTGAGCGACGCCCAGATCGCCTGGCTTGATGCCGATCTGCTAAAGGCCAGAAACAACGGCGCAGAATTCATCTTTGTTTTTGGTCACTCCAACGCCTTCGTGGGTACAGGCGGCGACTGGGCGAAAGCCACTAGTGATGTCGGTGATCTGAACAACATTGACCCCAAGCAGCGAGACAGGTTCTGGGCGATGCTTGCCAAGCACAACATTGATGCCTACGTCTGCGGACACCGTCACTTCTCGGATGATTCAGTTGTCGTGAATGGTGTTGTGCAGTGGATGAACGGCGACAGCGGCTCTGTCGTTGGCAAAACAGACACGGAAACCGCCAGTCAAAATCACTATACCGTCTGGACGGTCAACGGCACCACCGTCACGGCCGCATTGGTGGATTCAACAGGGGCCACGGTTAAAACGCGACTATTTCCGAAGAAGCAGCTGTGACTCGGCCTGCCCGCTCTTAGCGGTTCATGACGCCTGTGTTCTCTGCCGGGAAAGTGGAAGTTGTATCGCTTTACTGGTTGCTACGGATACGGGATGAACAGCCAACAGAGTTAGCGGCTGCGGGCATGTGCTGGCATCATGTTGTGTCGTAACGAACTGGTATTCATATTAAAAATGTTTGGCATGCATACTGCTTATTGTGTGAGCACGTACATAAATTAGAGACGGATTAACACCTGAAGAATGGCCGGTGCTACCTCTATGAAATGGCGAAATGAAGGAGCAAGCCGGTAATGACAGGTAACAATTCATCTTCCAGAATGGAGTACCACCATGATCCTTCAGGGCGCACAACTGTTCATGAAGTTTCTACCTCTTCTGTTGGTCTTAGTCATGCTCACCGCCTGTTCGTCCAGTGATCCGCAACCTGCGGGGAACTCTCCACTGACCGCCGAGGAGGTGGGACAGACACCGCCGGTTGCTGAAAAACGGGCGTTTACGGTTGTCGCGCTAGGCGGTACACGCCTGGATGAGTATTACTGGCTGCGGGATGATACGCGCACAGACGGGAAGATGCTTGCCTACCTGAATGCCGAGAATGCCTATACCGATGCCGTCATGGCACATCTGGCCGGTTTCAAGGATCAGCTCTACAAGGAAATGGTTGCCCGGCTGAAGCAGGACGATGCCACGGTGCCGTATCTCTACAAGGATTACTGGTACTACAGTCGGTATGAAGCGGGCAAAGAGTACCGGATTCATGCGCGCCGCAAGGGGAGCCTGGACGCCCCTGAAGAGATTGTGCTTGATCTGAACGAGCTTGCCAAAGGCTACAGCTACTACAGCGTGGACAACTTTAAGATCAGCCCGGACCAGAAACTGTGCGCCTTTGTTGAAGACAGCGTCGGCCGTCGCCAATACAAGCTGCGGATCAAGAACCTTGAGACCGGCGTCATAACCGACACAGGGGTTTCCGGTATATCATCGGGAATCGCCTGGGCAGCGGACAACGCCACCATCGTCTATGTCTGGAATGATCCCGAAACCCTGTTGAGCAAAAGTGTCAAATCTCACCGGTTGGGCAGTGATCCGGCCGGCGACCCGCTGCTCTATCATGAGCCGGATGACAGCTTTTATATGGACGTTGGCTTGACTCGTTCGGAAAATTATATCTGCATCTACCTGGAAAGCACTCTGTCTGACGAACAACGTTGCGCAGATGTGAATAAGCCTGGCGATTTCAAGCTGATTGCCGGGCGCAGAAGCGACGTCAAGTACCATGCCGACCATCTGGACGGTCGTTGGGTGGTACGCACCAACTGGAATGCCGCAAACTTCAAGCTGATGACCTTTAGCGACGGTATCTGGAACGGGCGAGAGCAATGGACCGATCTTGTTCCCCACGATCAGGCGGTGCTGATCTCAAGCTTTGAGCTGTTCAATACCTTTATTGCCATTAACGAACGCTTTAATGGCCTGACCCGTATCCGGCTCCGTTCCAACGTCGGTGTTGAAACCATTGTTGCTGCAGACGAACCGGCCTATCTGATGGAGCTGGATCTCAACCCCCAGCCGAATACAGACTGGGTGCGCTACAGCTACACCTCATTGACGACCCCCGCGACTATCTATGAACTGAACAGCGTCAACAAAGAGCGCCGTATGCTCAAGGAAACGCCGGTGCTGGGCGGCTTTGACAAGCGCAACTACGTGACTGAGCGGCAGTGGGCGATTGCCCGTGACGGCACCCGTGTGCCGGTGTCGCTGGTCTACCGCAAGGGGTTGGTAAAAAATGGCACCGCAGCGCTGTTGCAGTATGGCTATGGATCATACGGGATGAGCATGGAACCGTGGTTCAGCAGCAACGTCATCAGCCTGCTTGATCGCGGCATGGTCTATGCCATTGCCCATATCCGCGGTGGCCAGGAGATGGGCAGGCAGTGGTATGAGGATGGCAAACTGCTTAAAAAGAAAAACACCTTTACTGATTTTATTGATGTCACCAGCTATCTGGTGGGGCAGGGGTATGCAGCACCGGACCGGGTTGCCGCCATGGGGGGCAGCGCCGGTGGTCTGCTGATGGGGGCCATCGCCAACATGGCGCCGGCAAGCTACCGGGTGATTGTGTCACAGGTACCGTTCGTTGATATCGTTACCACCATGCTGGATGAGTCCATTCCGCTGACCACCAACGAATTTGGCGAGTGGGGCAACCCGCAGGATCCGGTCTACTATGACTATATGCTGAGCTACTCTCCCTACGATCAGTTGCGCGCAACCTCCTACCCGGCCATGTTTATCGGCACCGGCCTGTGGGACTCTCAGGTGCAGTACTGGGAACCGGCCAAATACGTTGCCCGCCTGCGTGACCGGCGCACTGATAATAATCTGCTGGTGATGCGCACCCAGATGGAGGCAGGTCACGGAGGGAGTTCCGGCCGCTTTCAGCGTTATCTGGAGGCAGCGGAGTACTACGCGTTCATGATGAATCAGTTGGGGATTGCAAGTAACTAGGCCAGCATACAGATTACGAACGGGAGAACGTTATATGTACAAATTACTACCTGTTATCATGCTGAGTCTCTTGGTCCTTTCCGGCTGCAGCGGAGATAACCCGACCTCTGTCCAGCAGCGCCTCATAGTGCAGCCGGACGATGGACGGGTGCCCATTCTTGAAGCCATCGCCGACGCCAAAAACAACATCCGGCTGACCATTTATGCACTCACTGATCTGCAATCGGTGAATCAGACGCCCCAAGCGCCTGCCGAGAGCATTGCGCAAGCCCTGATTAACAAGGCAAAAAGCGGTGTGAACGTGCGGGTGATTGTGGATCAGAATCAGTACACCAGCGGTTCCAGCGCGACGCAGGTCCAGCAGACCTATAAAGCCTTGAGCGATGCCGGTGTCAACATCCGCACAAGCAGCACTGCCTTCTGCTTCACCCATCAGAAGACGTTTGTGATTGACGGGCCAACAGCCGCCAATTCCGGCGCTTTGGGGAAAGCTATTATCATGTCGCTGAACCTGACCCCCGGCTACTTCGGCGGTACGCGGGACTACGCCGTCATCACCAATGAAACCGGCGTCGTGCGGGAGATCAGCAACGTCTTTGATTCGGACTTCATTCTGCCTGATTCACCGAACCCGTGCAGTTACGCCCATGCCCCTGTGTCAACGTACCCGCCGCCATACCCATCAGACACGCCAGCGGTAAGCGAGACCAGTCTGCTCTGGAGCCCGGTTAACTCAAAGTCAAAACTGATGCAGCTGATCGGCAGCGCCAAACAATCACTGGTGCTTACCACCGAAGAGATGACAGATACCGACATGGTCTGCCTGATCAAGGCGGTGGCCCAATCGCCAGCCAAGCCGTCGGTGCGGATCCTGTTATCCGGCGACACCGGCAGCAACGGACCGGCAGTGAATACCTTGCTGGGGCCGGGGTTGCCAAATCTGACCATCCGCGTTATGCCGGGGCAGTCAACGCAGTCTAACCCGGTTGCATACCCGACGACGCTTTACATGCACGGAAAGCAGGTTATAGTAGATGGTATCCAGGCCTTTGTGGGGTCCGAGAACCTGACCAACACCTCACTGCTTCAAAACCGCGAGCTGGGCACGCTGTTTACTGATCCGGTCATGATTGCACGGCTGCAGTCGGTTTTTAACCATGACTTTACCACAACAGGCAGTTCCAATCCGGCCCAGATATGCCCGAGCTGCAAACCGATTGCTTGCCCTGCGATACCTTAATTGGAGAATTTTATGAACATGCACTACCGGAATTTCAGGCTTTTCAGTCTGCTTTTTGCCCTGATGCTCCTATTGCAGCTGGCTGCATGCAGCAGTGACGCCAATAACAGTAACCCCAATTTCCCGGTGGTGGTGTTCTCAGATGTCCATTTTAACCCCTATTATGACGCAAAACTTTTCCCGCAACTTGTTGCTGCAGATGCCGGCCGGTGGGCAGCTATTTTCAAGAGTTCGACGCTGCCGGAGCCTTCAACCTTTGGCAGTGATGCCAACTATCCCTTGTTTGCGCTGGCACTCTCAAGCATCAAGCAGAACCTGGGGGCAAGCCCGTTGGTTATCTTTACCGGCGATATCCTGGTGCATAGTTTTTCGGAACAGTTTTACCAGAACTATAGCGGCAACCCGGCCCAGACCACTCCTCGCAACGCTGCAGATGTCGCAGCCATGCAGGCCTTTGCCCATAAGACCGTAGCCTTTTTTATAGATCAGGTGAAAGCGTCGGTGGGCAGTATTCCGGTTATGTTTACGGTGGGAAATAACGATTCCTACAATGACACCGGACCGGACAGCACCTTTCTTGCCAATACGGCAGAGCTTTTTTACTCGAAATTTTTGACCGGTACTGTAGACCATCAGGAGTTTATTGCTAGCTATACAAATGGAGGCTATTACGCTGCAGAGCTGCCCGGTACAAATCTGCTGGTGATCGGGCTTAACACCGTTGCATTTTCCACCTATGTCACCGCTAACAACGATGCTGCGGTACATGCTGAACTTGCCTGGTTTGATGCAAAACTGGCTTCAGCCAGGGCGAGCGGTAAAAAGGTGTGGCTGCTGATGCATGTGCCGCCAGGCGCAGATTATTACAAAACGGCAAAGCTTGCCGACAGCAAGGGGCACATTGATACAACCAGCGCCATCATGATGTGGAAAACGGCATATCAGACCGGTTTTCTGCAGACTGTTGCAAAGTATCCCGGCGTTATAACCATGACCCTTGCCGGACATACCCATCTGGATGAATACCGGATTCTGCCCTCTTCAGAAGTAGTTGAAATAGCGCCTGCCATATCCACCCGTAATGGCAATGATCCTGCTTTTAAGGTTCTTACCGTTGCTCGCGATACCCTCAAATCCAGCGACTATGTTTCCCTCAACTATGACCTTCCCGCCAAGCCGGTTCAGTTTACTACCTATTACCAGTTTTCAACCAGCTATGGTCTGCAGGGGCTGTTGAACGATTCATTAACAGAACTTTTCCCGTTGCTGCGTACCGACAGGGCAAATAAGGCGCTGTACCGGGGATATTATTATTCCGGAAACAACGCCATTAATCCCATAACAGACACAAACTGGCCGATTTACTGGTGCGGCATCGGAAACATGGGGCAACAGGAGTATATCGCGTGCGTCAATTCGTATTGATGGAGCTGAAACATCAAGGAAGGATGGTACAGATGAAAAAAATTACCACTGTCTGGTCGCTGTTTTTGCTAATTGCCCTGACGCTGCTGGTGGGCTGTTCAAACGATTCAGGTTCAAGTCCACCGGCTCCGCTCAGCCCCGGCAACATCAATCTGATCTTTGTGGTAAGCCCGGATCTGGCCTATAACACCCCCGGTGATATCCAGCCGGACACGGCAAACCTTACCAGCCAGGGGCTCAACCGCTCACTCATGCTGGCAACCTACCTGCAAAAGCAGGTGCTGGGGGGGAAGAATGTAACCAGCATTTACACCATCTCACCGATGAGCCATCTGCAGACCGCCAACAACTACCCTGATATGACGGCAATCGGCTTCATCCAGCAGTTTGCCCTGCTGAATCAGATAACGCTGCAGGTTGACGGCAACGGAACTATCTATACCGCACAGAACTACCCGATCAATGTATCGTATGCCAAGGCAGAGGGGGTGCCGGCTGACGTTGTACCTCAGTCCACCTTTTGCACGAACTGTAGCGGTCTGGATTTTAACAATACCGCAGAAATCAACGACACGCTGGTTGCCGGTATTATTGGCAGCAAAAAGCCGGGCTTTTATGTTTTCTCCGCACCCTGGAAGACGGTCAGCGCAATGCTGGCCAAAATAAACACCAGCGCCGGCTACAACCTGAGCCTACCCACGACATTCCAGGGCAGCAATTACGTCTATGCCCTGTCGATCCCGATCGTCGGCAGCCCCAGTCTGCTGACCTACAACAGCAACCTGAATCCGCCAAACACCTATCCGGTGCTTCCCTCCACCGTGCCAAGCGCTGCATGCACCAATCAGTACCAGCCGTATTTCAGCACGGTGTTGACTGGCGGCCTGAATGGTGTTGCCATCCCGTCCGGCATAACGACCAATGCAACGTTCTATATTGTCCGGCATGCAGAGGCGCATCCGGATCCTGCATTCGGATTTGATGACGGCAACTACGTGGCTGCCGGTCAATGGCGCGCGCTCTCGCTTGCCGGCGCCCTGAAGGGAAAAATCAGTCCCACTATGGTCTACTCGATTGATCCTGCAGGCATGTGGTACCCCAATCGTGATCTTAATGTTTCATATATCAGGCCCTCACTGACCGTACTGCCCTACGCCATCGCCAATAATCTGCCCTATTACCTGGCAGCAGGATTGAATTTTGGCACTTCGGGTGACCCGCTCGACCAAACCGTAGCCCAGAACACCAGTAATTTTTTCTTTACCGGCGGCAGATTTTCCAACCAAACTGTGCTGGTGGCCTGGGAATCCGGCCATATCAGACCGTTTATCAATGCCCTGATCAACAGCTATGGCAGCAACCTGCCACTGCTGGATACAACTGGTCCACCCAGAGGCGGCTGGCCATCTGCAGACTACGACACCATCTGGACCGTAAGGTTGGATGCTCAAGGCAATCTGACCGTACATAATGCCTTGTGCGAAGGGATTGATTCTGCGAGTCTGCCGGTTATAGCGCCGCTATTCTAAATCGAGTACAAAGGAGCGTGTCATGACGGACAACAATGCAATCAAGGGTGGCGAACTGTCGCGGCGGGACTTCATCAAATACACTGCCGGAACAGCGGCCTGCATGTACCTGACGACCCTGAACATCGGCTGTAGCAGCAGTTCAAGCCCGCAGGTCACCCGTTGGCCGATCTCAAACACGGTCTACACAACCGCTGAACAGCAGGTGCTGCCGGTGCCCATTTCCGGCCCATTAATCGCACCCAAAGACTTGGCCCTGTACAAGCAGTATAATTACAGTTCATGGACAAGGGGAACAGGGCTTCCCCATACCGTATGGGAAACCCTGGCGACAAAAGCACCCAATGTTGCTCACCTGCTGTCCTTTTTCACCATAACCGACGTGCATATTGCTGACAAGGAATCACCGGCCCAGCCGCTGTACTACGAGTGGAGCCAGGCCGCAGGTTCATCAACATTGAACTCGTCGGCCTATTCGCCGGTTGTGCTTGCAAGCACCCAGGTGCTTGATGCTGCCATGCAGACCATCAATGCAGTGCATAAAAAGTCACCCTTTGACTTCGGGATCGGGCTTGGTGATGCCTGTAACAATACCCAGTATAACGAACTGCGCTGGTATATTGACGTGATTGACGGCAAGGTGATTACCCCCAGTTCCGGCGCTCATATCGGGGCCGACAGCATTGATTACCAGAAACCGTTCCAGGCTGCCGGACTTGATAAGTCAATCCCCTGGTACCAGGTTCTGGGCAATCACGATCAATTCTGGATGGGCTCCTGTTATGAGAGCGCACTGCTCCAGGCGGCCCATACCTCAAGTGCCATACTGACGACGGATAACTCAGAGGACAGCTCAGGGTCGCCATGTCAGAGTATAGGCAAAAATGTCTTCTATGATGGCGTGATTGACGGCTCGGATCCACTCGGGCCGGTTATCAAGTCCGGGCCGGTAAGAGATTATCCCACACCACCGACCGTTGTTGCCGACCCCAATCGTCGTTCACTTTCAACCCTGACCTCTTCAAGCCAGAACTGGATCAACGAGTTTTTCACAACGACCTCATCACCTGTAGGTCATGGCTTTCATCTGGTTGATAAGTCGATAGCCAGCGACTTTGCCTGCTACAGTTTCCTGCCGAAACCGAACATCCCGATCAAGGTGATCGTGCTTGATGACACCTGCAAGGGAGAAGGTCAGCCAAACTACGCCGGAGGCGCTCTTGACCAGATTCGACTGAGCTGGCTCAAAAATGAGCTGCAGGCCGGGCAGGACAATAACCAGCTGATGATCATCGCAGCCCATATACCGTTTAATGTATACACAAATCTGGTGACTGATCCATCCCAGGTCAGCTCAAATCCTGAGCGTATGACCCTGTTTCTTCCCGCGCCCTTTTCCGTTGTTAATGATTATAAAACATCAAACGGCACTCCTCAGTCATTGCTTGACATACTTCAAGGCTATCCGAACCTGATCCTATGGATCGCCGGCCACCGTCATATGAATACCGTTACACCGCAGATTCACCCCACTGACCCAACCCGCAGCTTCTGGGAGGTGGAGACATCGTCACTGCGTGATTTCCCGCAACAGTTCCGCACCTTCAGGTTGTATCGCAACAGCAACAATACGGTCTCCATCATCATCACCAATGTTGACACTGCGGTTTCAGATGTATCCCCTGCAGCCACATCACGGGGCAATGCGATCGCCACCGCGCGAATAACGCAGAATATTCCTTTTACCGACGCTACTTCTCACTCGATAAATGCGGAACTGGTGGTACAATTGACACCAGCAATGCAGGCGGTAATTGCCACTGCAGGAACGCCGCTAGTGTAGGGGCAGCATAATTCTATTTTGCCATATTCAAAATCAAATCCCCCTCAATCCCCCTTTGCAAAGTGGGAGGCTTACAAATCCCCCCTTTACAAAGGGGGTAGGGGCGATTTGCCGTTTGGCGCCGGTAGCTGATTACGTAGGAGTTTAAGTGGTCATCAAACAAAGGGAGAGAGCCATGAACAATGAAGAAACAAAAGAAAGCAATGGTGAAAAAACAAACACCAATGTATCACGGCGGGATTTCATCAAGTACACTGCAGGAACGGCTGCCTGCATCTCTTTGGGCTCACTGAACTACGGCTGCGGCAGCAGTGGCGGATCATCAGTTGCCGGCTACCCGATCGATTCCACCGTAGTGAAGACAACCGAGCGGATGATTACTTTTCCGTACACACCGGCTTCCAATCCTGTCGTACCCGGCACCATGCCGAACCCGCCTGACCCGAAACTAAGCCCCAATGGCAAGGCTGCCCTTACCTGGGATCAACTGAACAAGATTCAGGACTATGACTCTTTGGCCTACGGCAAGTGGGCATATGCTGACTGGCCGCTTCCGATAGTTCAGCGGACCGATATCATGCCCACAACATACAACGCTGCATTGGTTGCCAAAAAGACAAAACTGCTCAATTTCTTTGCCATGACCGATATTCACCTGACTGACAAGGAAGCGCCAAACCAGTTTATCGATCTCCAACGATCAAATCCTGACAACTCAGGGCAGAACAGCTCGATCTACTCCGGGGTCATGCTGTACACCCCCCAGACCTTCGATGCTGCCATTCAGACAGCAAACGCCCTGCACAGGAAAGAGCCCTTTGATTTCTTCATTTCTCTTGGAGATGTCTGTAACTCCAGTATGTATAACGAACTCAGGTGGTATATCGATATCATCGACGGCAAGGTGATTACTCCCAGTTCAGGCAATCATCGCGGCGCTGAAAGCACCGATTACCAGAAGCCGTTCCAGGCAGCAGGTCTGGACAAGACCATCCCGTTCTATCAGGCCCTGGGCAACCATGATCACTTTTTAATTGGCTCATTTCCGGTCTATGAGAACGGTCTTGACGGGTCATATATCAGCGATACGGTCTGGTCGGCGCCCAATGAGCTGCTTACTCCCAACATCGCTACCTTCCCGGGGCTGTTCAACAGTAGCAGGCTAAAAAATCAGAGTTATCAACACTACTACCAGGGGGTCATTGACGGCACCTCCCCGTACGGCAGCATTATGTATTCCGGGGCTGTTCAAAATTACAGCACTCCTCCCAAGGTGGCGGCTGACCCAAACCGCCGCTCTTTACATAGAACCGAATGGATTCAGGAATTTTTCAACACCACTACCAGCCCAAAGGGCCATGGTTTTAACCTGGTTGCCTCCAACCCCAACTTCAACCTGGTTCCGGCAGCCGAACGGGCCGGTTTTGCCTGCTACAGTTTTGTGCCAAAATCAACCGTACCGCTGAAGGTAATTGTTTTGGACAACACCCAGCGGGAAGACGATGGCTCATTGGATATCCATGGTCACGGCTTTCTTGACGCAACGCGCTGGGCCTGGCTGCAGGCAGAGCTTGATGACGGTCAGGCAGCCAATCAGTTGATGATCATTGCCTGCCATATTCCGATCTGCGTTAGCAATATCGGCACTGAAATGGAGTGGTGGCTTGGTGATGCCAATGCCAAGATTGCAAATGCCTGCACGATAACGGAGCTGGTTACCAAGCTTCAGAACACAACCAACCTGCTGATGTGGATCTCCGGGCACCGTCATTTCAATGTGGTAAAGGCGTTTGTTTCCCCTGATCGGGTCAATGCGCCTGAAAAGGGGTTTTGGCAAGTGGAAAGCTCCTCGCTGCGTGATTTCCCGCAGCAGTTCCGCACTTTTGAAATTTTTATCAATAGCGATTACAGTGTCTCCATTGAGACGGTGAATGTTGATATTGCGGTAAAAGAGGGGACACCTGCAGCGACATCACGGAAGTACGCCATTGCAACGCAGCAGATCCTGCATAATGAGTTGAAGGAGAATTCGATCAACTATGCGGAATTAAGTCCAGGGGTCCCTTTACCTACCATGGATCCCAGCCGTCCGCAGTCTGGCGTGCAAAGCCTGGGTACCGGAGTTCCTGACCCGTCCATTCAGTTTGTGGATTTGACTGCACAGGGGATTCCCTACAACGCCTCCTACAACGCCCGGCTGTTTAAACAGCTGAGTCCGACCATGAAGGCGCAGATGCAGAAGCTGTATCCCACACTGTAAAAGCGGCGTTTGTACACAAAAGGGGGACCCGGACAGGTCCCCCTTTTTGTGTAGTCGTGATGCTGCAGTAGCTGTTGTTAGCGATGTTTTTCGCTGAACCCCTTGAAACCGGGTTGCGGCACCTGTCTGGGTTTTTGAGGCGGTGCGGTCATATCCCAGACCATTTTGGAAAGTGATTTTTCAACCGGAAAAAGGGCCAGGGCGAACAGAAACAGGAGCAGGAACACCCCGAAGAAACAGGCCAGCATAACAGCCACAACCATAATTACTTCGACAAATAACGGCATGGGGCACCTCCTGTTTCTGTCTCATGTATGAATACAGTACCACACAACCGAAAACTTTCAAACATGGCAATTAGACCGAACGATCGAAACCGGCAGCACTCTGGCGTCGTTCTTCCCTGAACATGTCCAGCGCCACCAAGGCAACCCCGACACAGATCAGGGAGTCGGCAATATTGAAGGCCGGCCAGTGGTGAGTCCGCCAGTAGACATCAAGAAAATCGATTACCTCGCCCATCCTGACCCGGTCAATCAGATTGCCGATGGCCCCGGAAAAGATCATGGCCAGTGCAGCCTGGGCCATCTTCTGATCTTCGCGCATTTTTTTGAGGGCCACGATGATCACCACAGCGGCAATCACGGTAACTGCAATGAAAAACGGCAGCCGCCAGGAGGCATCGGCAAGGAAGCTGAAGGCAGCCCCCCGGTTGCGCAGATAGGTAAAACTGAACAGGCCGTCAATCACCGGAATCGACTGGTGCAGGGTCATCACCTTATCCACATACAGTTTGGTTGCCTGATCAGCCAGCAGGCCAACAGCAACAATCATGGAAAACAGTCCCCAGCGGCCCATCTACACCACCGCCGCCGTACATTTTGGGCAGATAGTGGGGTGATCCGGATTGCTGCCCAGTTCCTCACTGTAGCACCAGCATCGCTCACACTTCTCACCCGGTGCTTTCTGCACCAGCACCTGCAGGCCGTCCACCACGGTTCCGGCATAGGCCTCTACCGGCAGTTCAGGCACCAGATCCAGACTGGAGACGATACAGATCGCCCGCAGCTTGTCGAGGTAATCGTTCATGAAGGCGATCATCTCTGCCGGTGCCGAGAGTTTTACCGCTGCATCCAGCGGATGGCCGATGGTCTTCTCCACCCGCTTCAGCTCCAGCGCCTTGAGTACATCTGCCCGCACATCAAACAAACGGGCCCAGTTGCCGGCCAGCTGCTCGTCCTTCCGATCGGCGTTCAAGGTCGGGAAGGCAGCAAGGTGTACGCTGGCCTCACGCTCACCCGGCAGGAACTGCCAGATCTCGTCTGAGGTAAAGGAGATAAGCGGCGCCAGCAGGCGGGTCAGGGTGTCGGTGATGATAAACATGGCGGTCTGGCTGCTGCGGCGCTCATGGGCATCCCTGCGGCTGGTGTAGAGCCGGTCTTTCAGGATATCCAGGTACTGGGCGCTCAGTTCGACCGTGCAGAAGGCGTTAACTCCCTGATAGATGGTGTGGAACTCAAATTCACGGTAGGATGCCAGTACCCGCTCTTTCAGCAGCTCCAGATGATGCAGGGCAAGCCGGTCGATCGGCATCATCTCGCTGAAGGGAACGCTGTCGGCAGCCGGATTGAAGTCATACAGGTTGCCCAGCATGAAACGGCAGGTATTGCGGATCCGGCGGTAGGCCTCGGCCACCCGGTTAAGAATCTCTTCCGAGATACGGCTGTCGTCGCGGTAATCCTGGGCCGCGCACCACAGCCGCAGCACGTCGGCACCAAACTTCTTGATCACATCCTCAGGCGCCACCACGTTACCCATGGATTTGCTCATCTTGCGGCCCTGGCCGTCCAGCACAAAGCCGTGGGTCAGCACCGCCTTGTAAGGTGCCACTCCACGGGTGCCCACCGACTCCAGCAGGGAGGAATGGAACCAGCCGCGATGCTGGTCGCTTCCTTCAAGATAGAGGTCGGCCGGCGAGGAAAGTTTGGGGTTGGGCTCCAGCACCGCTGCATGGGAAACCCCGGAATCAAACCAGACATCCAGGATATCGTTCTCCTTGGCAAAGGAGTTTGAACCGCACTTGGAGCAGGTTGCACCGGCCGGCAGCAGCTGTGCCGCCTCCCACTCAAACCAGACATCGGAGCTGTGCTGTTTGAACAGTTCGGCCACATGGTCCATGGTGGGGCCGTCTGCCAGAAACTCGCCGCAATCGGTGCAGGAGAAGGCCGTAATCGGCACTCCCCAGGACCGCTGGCGTGAGATGCACCAGTCAGGGCGGTTTTCAACCATGCCGTAGATCCGGTCACGTCCCCATTTGGGAATCCACTGTACCCGGTCGATCTGCTCCAGCGATTTTTTACGCAGGTCGTTGGACTCCATGGAGATGAACCATTGCTCGGTGGCCCGAAAGATGATCGGCTTCTTGCAGCGCCAGCAGTGGGGATAGGAGTGGGAGATTTTTGCTTGCCCCACCAGGGCGCCCACCTCCTGCAGCTTCTCAATCACCTTGGGGTTGGCGTCAAAGACCTTCTCACCGCCGAACAGCTCCATATTGCCGATATAGCGGCCATAGTTGTCCACTGGGTTGTAGATCTCAAGCCCTTCCCGCAGGCCGATCACGTAGTCGTCCTGGCCGTGGCCGGGAGCGGTGTGGACACAGCCGGTACCGGCCTCCAGGGTGACATGCTCACCCAGCAGGACCACGGAATCACGGTCATAAAAGGGGTGTTTGCAGTTTTTATGATCAAGGATATCGGCCTTGAAGGTGGCGATAACCTCTCCGGTCAGCCCGTTGGCTGCCAGGAACTGATCCTTCAGCCCTTCCGCCACGATCAGCGCCTGTCCACCCACCTCAACAGCGCAGTAGTCGAATTCGGGATGCAGCGAGATGGCCAGGTTGGCCGGGACAGTCCAGGGGGTTGTAGTCCAGATCACCACAAAGACCGGCTTGCCTGCCAGCGCCGGGACCGCAGCGCTGATGTCATCCTTGAGTGGGAACTTGACGTAGATTGAAGGCGAGGTATGATCCGCGTATTCAACCTCGGCCTCGGCCAGGGCGGTCACGCAGGATGAGCACCAGTGTACCGGCTTGCGGCCACGGTACAGGCCGCCGTTGTGGGCAAACTTGGCCAGCTCGGCAGCGGTCAGCCCTTCGTACTCATTGGTCATGGTCATGTAGGG
>CAZOTC010000006.1:0-29390 GCA_964582605.1 uncultured Geobacter sp.
GAATTGCTTGGCCCGCAATTCACAACACTTGCTATTCGGTTTTCAAAGACCAAACTCCGTCAGCGACTTGGTGTTTCGCGCTGCAAGGAATCCCGTTTATACACACGACATCTTTCTTCGTCAACATTTTTTTTCAAAAAAATTTTTTTTAATCCTAACTACCTGAAATCCTGTTGCTAGAATACAACTACTCGTGTATAGCAGGAGCAATTCAACATCAGCACCTTATCCGGCAAAGGATCCATATCGGTATGAACTATCTGCTCTGTCTTTTACTGGTACCTGGCATTATTTTTTCCTCCTGTATCACTGTGCAAGCAGATACACGTAATGATGCGGTTTCCCTTTTGACTGCACTTCGACAGGACAGCTCAGCAGGTCAATTTCCCGACGAACTGAGGAGCCTTGACGCCGCAGTAGCAACGGCTGAAATGTATCATCACCTTGGTGACCAGAAAAATGCAGAGCGCTATTACAAGCTGGCCATACAGAAAGGCAACCTCTTACAGCAACAATTGAAGCAAACGGCTCCGGTACCTCCAACAGCAGCGGTTCAGGAACCGGCCTCAAGCTCTGGAAAACAGTCGACTCCAGCCCCCACCCCTGCACCAGCACCAACTCTCGTCGCAGATCAAGAGACGGAGTATCAGTCTGCACGTCTGGTCGGAGCAAGCGGAACCTACACGGTTGCCAAAGGTGACACCATCCGAATGGTTGCGGCCAAATTGGGGGTAAGCCGCGCACAACTGGCGGCAATGAACGGGCTGGACAGCAAGGCCCCCCTGAAGACCGGACAGATACTTAAGTATAATAATCGCAGAATAATTCCGGAGCACCGCATTAAAGACGGCATTGTCATCAATATACCCGACCGGATGCTTTACTTTTTCCAGCAGGGAAGCATGACGTACTCTACTGCTGTGGCATTGGGGACCCCCACCAAAATGGACAACATTCCCTGGCACACCCCAACCGGCAAGTTCCGGATTGTCAACAAGGCCAAAGATCCGACCTGGACCGTGCCCCCCTCAATTCAGGAAGAGATGCGTCGCGAAGGGAAGGAGGTCATCACCAGTATCCCCCCCGGCCCCACCAATCCTCTGGGCAAATATGCCATGAAGACCTCCTTGCCCGGCATTCTGATACACAGCACGACAAAGCCGTGGTCAATCTACACCTATGCAAGCCACGGCTGTAT
The DNA here is from genome assembly GCA_964582605.1 of uncultured Geobacter sp. Classification (GTDB taxonomy): domain Bacteria; phylum Desulfobacterota; class Desulfuromonadia; order Geobacterales; family Pseudopelobacteraceae; genus Trichlorobacter. Next base: position 1,199 of record CAZOTC010000006.1, read on the forward strand.
TCGGGTTTATCCGGATAGAATGGAAGAGCTGTTCAAGCTGGTCAAGCTGAATGCACCGGGGGAGATCATCTACAGGCCGGTCAAGCTAGCCGTTACTGATGACGGCAAAATTTTGCTTGAGGCCCATAGCGACATCTACAACAAGACAAAGGGATTGGAAGCTGAGGCCAAGGCGTTGATCCGGGCGCACAAGCTTGACGACAAGGTTGATTGGGAGAAAGTCAAGCAGGTTGTCTCACGCAAGGCCGGTGTTGCCGAAGAGGTTACCCGCAGCTGTGACAACGGACAGGAAACGGTAAAGCTCAACCGTTCTCAGTCTCCATCATAGACAGAAGGCTCCGTTCCCTTGACAAAGGTCTCGGCAGTACCGTCAGTACCGCGGGACAGACGCCCGCTCCTGGGGTTCACCCTGACTACAGAAACACTTTCCGGTGCTTCAAAACCCTGAACAGGCATACCGGAAACAGCCTTCAGCATATAGTCTGCCCAGATAGGCGCTGAAGCCACACCTCCGGACCCTCCTCCGCCCAACGAACGGGCCTGGTTATCAAATCCAACCCAGACACCGGTCACCAATTGCGGGATGTATCCCACAAACCAGGCATCCTTCATGTCGTTGGTGGTACCAGTCTTGCCGGCAACCGGACGCTTGATTGCTGCGGCGCGATGACCGGTTCCACTCTGCACAACAGACTCCATCAGGTTTGTGATCAGGTAGGCAACCTCCGGAGTGGTTGCCTGCGTTGCACGGACAACCGGTGCTGCTCCGGCTGAAGGCAGCGCCGGAGCAGCAGGTTTTACCGGTTCAGTTTGCGGTGACACAGCACCAGCAGGGTCAGTGGCAAGTTCGGACAATGTTACCACCGGCTCCGGAGGCAGAGGAGGACGGTACTCTTCCAGTACTCTGCCTTCGCTGTCAGTCACCTTCACAATATAAAAGTTGGGGAGATGGACCCCCTTGTTGGCAAACGCTGTATAGGCAGAGGTCAATTCAAGCGGCGATACACTGGCCGCCCCTAGGGCCAGTGAAAGATTCGGCTCAATCCTGGAGGTAAACCCGAGCCGCTTGGCAAACTCTACAGCGTAGTCTACACCGATCTGGCTCAGAATCTTCACACTGACCACGTTGATCGAATGGGTCAGTGCCTCCCGCATGGTTACCGGTCCACGGTAGGTATTGTCATAGTTTTTGGGTGACCAGATCTTGCCTGTCCCGTCAGGGAATTCTACCGGAGCATCCTCAATCACCGTCGCAGCAGTGAACCCTTTTTCCAGGGCTGCTGCGTAGATAATCGGCTTAAAAGCGGAACCGGCATTACGTTTAGACTGCACCGCCCGGTTAAACTGACTCTTGCGGAAGTCATAGCCGCCGATCATCGCCTTGACACCGCCGGTTCGGGGATCAATCGACACCAGCGCCCCCTGCACTTCAGGTGTCTGATCAAGGGCAAACACTGCTCCCTGACGATTCTGATCCGGCGTTATCACCTGCAGTTCAATCACAGCCCCCAGTCTCAGCGACCTGGCCGTTTTTTCCGGCTTGTCAAAACTGTTCACCAGTGCAAGCTTTCCGGCCCACCCCATCCCTTTGCGATCAAGGATTCCAAAACGGTCCCCCACCCTGACCGTGGCGACCCCTTTGGCCGGATCAACGGCAGTAACCACGCCGGAATAGGTTTCGCCAGCCTTGAGCGAAGCAGACTCAATACCTTCCTCAACCTTGTTGCAGTACTGATCAATCTCGTTCTGTTTCAGATATTTGGCAGCCCCGCGGAAGCCCATCCGTTTATCGACCGTTTTCAGGCCGGAACGAACAGCTTCATAGGCAGCCCGTTGCATGCCGGCGTTCATGGTGGTATAAATCTTCAGCCCCCCCTTGTAGAGCTGATCCTCGCCATACTTGGCCTCAAGATATATCCGCATCTGTTCAAGAAAATAGGCCACCTGATCATTCATGGCCCGACGCCCCGGCAGGATAGTCAACGGCGTCCTGCGGGCGTAGTCGGCCTCTGCCTGGGTAACAAATCCTTCACTCACCATCCGCTCCAAGACATAGGCCTGGCGCTCCTTTGCCCGCTCCAGGTTCTTGATCGGCGAATAGGCATTGGGGGCCTTGGGCAGTCCGGCCAGCACTGCCATTTCCGCCAGATTCAACTGCTCGACATGCTTGCCGAAATAGGTTTCTGCCGCCGCCTCGACACCGTACGCGCCTGCCCCAAGATAAATCTGGTTCAGATAGAGATAGAGGATCTCGTCCTTGGTCAGCTTTTCCTCCATCCGTTTGGCCAGGATAGCTTCCTTGATCTTGCGGGAGATCTTCTTTTCCGGTGTCAGCAGCATGGTCTTGGTAACCTGCTGGGTGATCGTGGAGGCCCCCTCTTTTTTTCTCATGGAAACCAGGTTTTTAAAGGCAGCGCGCACAATACCGAAATAATCAATCCCCTTGTGGGAGTAAAAGCTGGCATCCTCGGCCGCCACAAAGGCCTGGATCAGCTTGCGGGGCATCCGGTTAACCGGCACCACCAGACGCCGTTCAAGATAGAACTCTCCCACCAGAGTGCCGTCATCACCATATACCTGCGAGACAATCGGCGGTTTGTAGTCGGCAAGGCGATCCACCTTGGGAAGCTTTGCCATTAAAAATGCGATATACCCCCCAAAACCAAGCAACAGCAGAACCCCTAAGGTAATCACAATCAGGAGCAGAGTTGACAGAAATCCCTTTCCTGTCCGCCCTGACGCCCGTCGCTGCACTTTGACCTGTTGCTGAGCCATAAAAACAACCCTTCGCCTGTTGTGTAAAAAATACTAAAGATTGAAAAGATACCTGATCCACCATCACTGATCAAGCATTAGCTGTCACAACAGACACCACGGGCTTGTCAAACCGTATATTCAGGCTATACTTACGCCAGCAGTTCTTGCCCGGAGGCCAGTTATGCGGATCACCACCAAACTAACCCTGATTATATCGGTCCTTCTGATTGCCCTCTTTATCTCGCTGGGCTGGAATTCATACCATCATGCACAATCCCTGATCCAACAGCAGGCCATTGACAAGGCACGCATCATTTCCCGGCAGATCATCGAGACACGCGACTACCTTTCCCAGGCAGAGAAGGGTGAGGCAGAGCACAATGCCGCCCTGATTCCGCAGGTAGCGGCAACTCGGATCGCGGCAAGCATTACTGAAGGTTCTCCGTACTACGTCAGACAGGTATCACTCCGCAACCGTAACCCGGACAACAGGCCGGACCCTTTTGAAACAGCAGAACTCACCAAAATGGCCGCGTCCCCCTCCCCCGGTGAGACCTATCAGGTGGCAGGCAACGGAGGAAAGGAAGCCCTGCGCTATCTGATTCCGATGATTGCTGACCGTTCATGCCTGGTCTGCCACGGCAGTTTTGAGTCTGCACCCGGCTTTGTACAGAAACGATTCCCTAAAGGACATCCATCCTATAACTATCGCAGCGGAGAACTGATCGGAGCGATTTCAGTTTCAGTGCCGGTGCAGGAGCTGTATCGGGCCATCGACAGCAACCTGTTTCATGCCCTTGTCATGGAATCAGCCATCCTCCTGCTCTTGCTGGTTTTCACCGGCTGGATCATTCACCGTGCCATACTTAAACCGGTAGCCACAGTGGCAAAGGGGATTGAGCAGGTTACCGCAAGCGGCAATTACGCCCAGCGGGTCAAGCAGGCCGGCAATGATGAAATCGGCCATCTGGTCGCCTCTTTCAACGAACTGGTGGCAGAACTGGAGCGCAGGACCCGTCAGCGGTCAGAGTCAGACGAACGGTACCGGAATTTTATCGAAATAGCCCAGTCGCCGATCATCACCTTCCTGCCTGACGGCAAGATCGTGATTGCCAACCAGAAGGCAGAGAAACTGTTCGGACTTACCAAAGAAGAGCTGCTCGGCCAGAACATCTGTGATTTCATGGCAGACCCGACTCCGCTCAAGAACGGCATCTGCGACTATTTCGAGGCCGGCAGCAGCAGCCTGATCGGTACCACCAGCCGCCAGACCGTACGGGATATCTGCGGCAGGCTGTTTGAGGTGGAGATCGTCATCTCTGTTTCCCAATCCGACCAGGACGCGATGTTCACCGCCATCCTGAGAACCGTCAAAGCCGATCAACAGGAAAGGCGTGTATAAACATGACCAATGTCCAGACCAGCAAGCTGCTCAGGCAGTTGATCACCATCATGAATGAGGTTTCACAGGGAGACACCACACGGATTGAAACCATCTTTGAGCTGACCAAAGACGGGATTTATCCTGCCGACATAGCAAACCTGGCTGAATCATTCGGCATGATGATTGTCAACATCGATGCCAAGCAACAGCGGCTTGAACGGCTGCTTGCCGACCTTCAGGAGAAAAACAGCGTACTGGAACGCCTTTCCACACAACTGCTCAACGCAAACATCGGCATGCTGGAGGTATTAGGCAGCGCCATAGCCAAACGGGACAGCGACACCAGTGCTCACAACTATCGGGTCTGCATCTATGCCATCCATATCGGCAAGGCCCTCGGACTGCCGACCAACAACCTGCGCAGCCTGATCAAAGGGGCTTTTCTGCATGATATCGGCAAGATTGCCATCAGTGATGCCATTCTGCTCAAGCCGGGAGGTCTCGATGACCGGGAATACGAGATCATCAAGACCCATGTACTGCACGGCAGCGAAATCATCAAAGCCTACAGCTGGCTGTCCGATGCCCACGACGTGGTACTTCATCACCACGAAAAATATAACGGCAACGGCTATCCTGATGGACTCAAGGCAGAGCAGATTCCGTTAAACGCACGTATTTTCGCAGTGGCGGATGTCTTTGATGCACTCACCTCAAAACGCCCTTACAAGGAGCCTTATACGCCGGAGTACGCATTAAGGCTGATGCTGAGCGACGTGGGCAGCCATTTTGACCCTGAAATCTACGACCTGTTCTCAAAAAATGTCGGGGAGATTTACGAAAACATTGCAGGAATGAGTGAAATTCAGTTAGAGAACTCCCTGCATGATATCATGCAGGACTATTTTAAAAGCTCAGCAGAAAAGGAGATGATCTACCATGGTTCTTAACAGCGTACGAGTGTTGGTTGCCTTGCTTCTAGTATCGGCGTTGCTGCTTTCTGCCGGTTGCAGCAAGCGGGAAAAAATTTCGCAGCTGTCCCAGCTTGAAGGCAAGGAATTTGCCGTTCCCACCGGAACAGCGGCCGACAAACTGGTACTGTCACGATTCCCGAATGCAAAATTCCATTACTACAACAGCGTGCTTGATGCCGCATTGGCAGTTAAGGCAGGAAAAGCAGACGCAGCAGCCTATGATGAGCCGATCCTGAAAAACATTGCCGCAAAAAACAGCGGTCTCACCGTCCTGCCGGAGATGCTCACCAAAGACAACTACGGCTTTGCCGTTCAACTGGAGAAGAAGGAACTGAAAAACGCGATTGACCAGGTGCTGAGCGAGCTGCGCAAAAGCGGCCAATACGATGCAATGCTGCAACGCTGGCTGCCCAAAACCGGCAGTCCTGCGGCAATGCCTGCCATCCCGTCCGGCGGCAGCAAAGGGGTACTCAGGCTCGGCACCGCAGCCATAACCGAACCGTTTTCATTTATTGACAGTTCTCATACGGTAGTCGGGCTTGATATCGAGATCGCTGCCCTGGTTGCCCGGAAGCTTGACATGAAGCTTGAAGTGATCAACATGGAGTTCGGCGCCATGATCCCAGCCCTGATCTCCGGCAAGGTGGACATGATCGCCGCTTGTATCACCATCACTGAAGAACGGGCTAAAAAGGTTCTGTTCTCGGAGCCGTACTACACCGGCGGAATTGCCGCACTGGTCAGGCAATAACTGTGACGGCACAGGTACAGGCAGCATGATTACGGTAACGCATCTTACCAAACGATTTGGCAATCTGACCGTCTTAAACGACATCACTACCACCATCAAAAAAGGTGAGGTCATCTCCATCATCGGACCTTCCGGTACCGGAAAAAGCACCTTTTTGCGATGTCTCAATCTACTTGACCAGCCCAGTGGCGGCTCAATTCTGATCGACGGGATCGACCTGCTGGATAAACATACCGACGTGCCCAAAGTGCGTCAGAAGATGAACATGGTTTTCCAGTCCTTCAACCTGTTTTCCCATCTGACGGCACTGGAAAACCTGACCATCGGACAAGTAAGGCTACGGGGCATGGACAGGCGAGAGGCAGAGGCAAAATCACGGGAGCTGCTGAAACTGGTGGGGCTTGCTGAAAAGGCAGAGGCTTATCCTGACGAGCTGTCCGGAGGCCAGAAACAGCGGGTAGCCATTGCCCGCTGTCTGGCCATGGAGCCGGAGATCATTCTGTTTGACGAGCCGACCTCCGCCCTCGATCCGACCATGGTCAGCGAGGTGCTTGCGGTTATCCGGCGGCTGGCCAAAGACGGCATGACCATGCTGATCGTCACCCACGAAATGGATTTTGCCCGGGATGTCTCAAGTCGCGTCTTTTACATGGATGAAGGCTGTATCTATGAAGAGGGCACACCGCAGCAGATCTTTGAGCAACCGCAACGGGAGAAAACCCGGGCGTTCATCAACCGGGTACGAAGTTTCAACCACACCATAAGCACCCCTGATTACGACCTGTATGCCATGCATGCCGAAATTGAAACCTTTTCCGAGCGTCAGATCCTGCCCAAAAGGACCCGACACAACCTGCTGCTGCTGGTAGAAGAGCTGCTCCAGCTGCACCAACCGTTGCTGAGAACATCGCCCCTGCATCTGCAGATATCCCACTCGGAAAAGCATGACACGCTTGACATCGTTATTGAGAACAGCGGTGAGCCGTTCAACCCGTTTGCAGACGGAGTCCTAGACGATGATCTGGGGCTTAAGATCATTACCGGCCTGACAGAAAGCGTAAGCTACCAACGGATCGAAAATACCAACAGGCTTACCCTGACCATTCACTAAACCGGCTATTTCGCAATATCGGAACTCTTGGCTACGGAACACTGGTAAAAGAGCAACGGCCTGCGGTGGATTAACTGCTGCGGCTGACCCGGCTTCTGTTGGTGGCGATGGTTCTTGATCAAACCCGTTATGGATGAGATTTTGCACTACTGTCCCACAGGCAACGTATCCCGGTGGTAATAATCCGGTGTTTTCAGGCCTGTCAGCATCCGGGAGATTCGAAACCGGAGCATCGAACTGCAGCCGTCCCGGGCACGGCTCCACACGCCGCTTCGATCAAGGTGAGCGTGATATCGATAATCTCATCAATCCTCGTTTCATACCCCTCCGGCTCCAGCCCCGCTGAAGTCAGCAACCAGGGAGCCATAGCGCCAAAACCGAACAACGCCGCATTGATGTAGGCGCTGACAAGCTTCGGATCCATTGCGGGCCGACCGGGCAGGGGATATTTGACCTGCATGCCGGCGATGGCTGATGCCAGATGCATGGCCGGGGTGGGAACAGCCAGGTCAAGCATCTTCTCCGGCTCAATACCGGCCAGTTCGGCCCGCGTAATAAGCAGGGCAAAATCCCGAAAACGTTCCACACCGGCCTTAAGCACCATTCGAAGCTGTTCCAGGTCAACATCCTCAATCCCCTCCTGAACCGGGGGGTTACTTGACATGACCGCATCTATCTCTCTTTTGATGATCGCCGCTACCATGTTCTCCCGTGTGCCGAAATACTGTTGAATCAGTCCGTGGCTGACACCGGCGGCAGCAGCGATATCGCGAATGCTTACCGTAGTTATGCCGCGTTCGGCGAACAGGCGGCGTGCAGCATCAAGTATGGCGTTTCTGGTTTGCTTTGCATTGCGGGGACGTACCTTCATGAATACCTCGTCTGTCCTGTGGCTGTTTCTCCTTGGTAGCTACTGCTCATTGTACTCTACCTGAAAAATTCACCGTTGATAACTATACAGCTGTAAAGTATACTTTTTGTATAACCTTAGGCCAAGGCTATAAACATCCATAACGGATAAATAACACTATGAAAAAGACACTGCAGGTACTCATCGGGGCTTCATTTTTTTGCTGTATGCTATTAGCAGGCAGTTTGGTTTTTGCCTACACCTGGACGGTGCAGTTTCCCAGTGATCTTGACGGCAGCGTCACAAGCTGCACCGTGCAGATGCACGATAAAACCGCGAACATTGGAACCGGGACTGTCACGCGTGGGAGCAGCACAAACTGGTCATCGACAGTTGTCTCCGGCCAGCCAAGTCCGCTCTTTTACGTAGACGGGAGCTGTAACTACACGATATGGGGGACAACACAAAAAATGTTCCTCAAAGGGAGCATCTGCGACGGTACCGATTTCACAAATATCATAGACCCCTCAAAAGCATGTTCAAAAGACGTTAGTTTGAAGCTCTGCAGAAAAGACGGAATTTCAGGAACCTACAGCAATTACTATTTCGGATTCTGCCCGAATTGAGCATGGTCTGCGCAAGAGCCCCGAAAGGCGATTATCACTCGACACAAGGAGGAAGATGGCGCCATGAACATCATGAAATCGCTTATAACTATCATTGCACTGGCTTGTACCTGCGTATTGCCCGGCTGTTCTTCAGATGACGGTACTACCCAATCCAGAAACGTGATCCCCCCGTCCGTGGAGAAAACCGTGCAGGATCTCACCAGCGATCTGACCGCCCAGGGGATGCAGGTGTCACGCGGTTACGTCCGGTTGTATACCCTGGATGACTGCCAGTATTCATATGCCTCCATGAAGAACTGTTACGGCAATAATCCCGCTGCCCCGTACGTCACGTTTGCCGTACCCCCCTGGCCCGAGGAGTTCCAGGATCCGGCAACCACAACGGCACTTGGCCTGGTGGATCAGGGGTACCGCAGCACCTTCCGTTTTGACCCGCGGGAGGCGCTCGTCATTCTGGGGGTCATGCCTCCCCCTGCAGCCTATTTCGGCCTGCAGTCCTATCTCTTTACCCGAGAGGGCACCTACGACAAGAACAGCACAACCTACAAGTATATTGCCGCCAACTATCCGGCGACGCTTTCCTACTTTTTTACGGAGGTACCTGGAAATCAGAAGCGGATCCAGATTTTCGGCAGCCTGGGCAACAGCAACAACAACGTGGTGTTTGAGCGGCAATCGGGCGGTTCGTTCAGCCAGGAGCGGTACTTCATTATCACCCCTGACAAAACCATGGACAGCACCGTGCGGAACTCCCTGCAAAAGCTGGCCGTGAATGCCACCGCCATCGTAACGGAACCGGTTCCCGGGACCATGCGGCTGGGCCTTGGGGAATATGCCGACGAGTTCACGTCCGGTATGCGCTATGCGATGCCTCTGGATGGAGGAGGTACCGGCACCGCGTCCGATCTCTGGCGGAGTCAGCTTCCGCTGGTGGTGCTGCGGGTGCGGGATCCGCGGCAGGATCGTGCACCGCAGCCCTATCCGCCGGCAGTGCTCGATACCAGGACGGCAGTTGACGAAAGCTCCTATGTCACTGACCTTGCGCAGCTCGTTGCCGCCGTCAACGCCAGGTGGGGGATTGTCTGCGCAGGCGGAAGCTGTCCGAACAGCTCTTCCTTCCTGGACCTGCAGTCATCCCCATTTTTTCTGGTGGGGCCTGCCTGCACCGAGATCGGCATGAACTGCCTGGCGGATACCCAGGACACCACCTATCATGCCTCCACGGCGCTGTCACTCAGCAATGGCGAGGTGTACGCCGTGGCAGGCACCCTAGCCACCGAGACGGGAAATGCCACCTATGTGGGGCTGTCGGTAAATGAGACGACGATGATGAAAGGGCTGGCCAATATCAGCTCCGAACAGCTGGAAAAGACGGCTCAGGGCTACGCGGGAAGTGTAGGTAACACCGATAAACTGTATCTGTACTACTTCACCCGTAACTGCTCGGCCATTGCCACCACGACCGGCGGCAATTGCTTTTCCGTGGACACCACCATGATCCCGGATTGTCCAGTATACGGCTCTCTGTCGTGCGACTACCTGAAAATCGTGCAGCGCAGATACATCAAGCCTGGCACGATGCGCGGTCCGGACCCGATGAAAAACCTGAACCCGATCTTGATCAGGGTGAGGTGACCAGAGGCATGATCCAAAATGGCAAGCAGATTTCACACCACAAAGGGAGGAACAGAACATGCTTGAACTTACACGACGCGATCTTTTGAAACTTTCAGGAACGACCCTGGGAGGTTTGGCATTGAGCAACACCTTGACCGGCTGCAGCTCGGACAGTGTGGCGGCTACTGACCCTGCGCAGCAGAATTCACTGCTGGCAGGGTTACCGACCTACACCCCCGGCACAGAAAAACTGGGGCCGGACGAGATGCGGATCACATTCATGGGGACCACCTGCATCCCGATGATCAGTCAGGCTGCAGTCAGCGTTTTTGTAGAGCTGGGGAACGGCGACTGTTTTCTTTTTGATATCGGCACCGGCTCAATGATCAAGTACTGGGCAATGGGAATCAACATGGACCGGATGTCCAAAATCTTCCTTGCCCACCTGCACGCCGACCATATGGGGGACCTGTCGTTTCTGTACGGTTTCGGACCATCCTACGGCCGCAACTGGCCGCTGTATGTCTGGGGGCCTGCGGACTCCGGCTTCGTCTACACCGATCCGGCCGGCAAAGTACGCGGCCCCTTCCCCGACGGCACCAAGGCTTACTGCGAAGCGCTCAAAAACATGATGTACTGGCATAACGAGAGCCAGTCCTTTCTGGCCACCAGTTATCAGGACTACCCGATCCCCTCCTACGATCCTGAGCCATCGCTGCAGAGACGGGATGCCTACGATCTGGTACCGATCGAACTGAACTGGAAAAAGACCGGAAAGGACACCGCCGGCATCCCGAACAATGACAACATCGCCTACAACGTAAACGGCGTAAAAATTACCCACTTCCCTGCCATCCATTGCCGTGCGGCAGCCGTAAGCTACAAGCTGGAATGGAACGGTCTCTCAATGATCTACTGTGGTGACACGCTGCCCAACAACTACATGATTGACCAGGCCAAATCAGGGGTGGATGTCCTGATTCACGAGATCGTCATGCCTGCCGACAAGTGGGTCAGTAAAATGGGCATTGACCCGGCAACCCACCCCAATGCGGTGCAACAGGCACAAAATGTCCAAGATAGCTCACACACTCCGCAAAAGGCCTACGGCTACATCCTCAGCCAGCTTAAACAGGCCGGTAAGGCCCCGAAGCTGGCGGTGGGCACCCATTTCCAGGCCACCGATGATACGATCAAGCTTGCGCTGGAAGACATCCGCACGTGGTATCCGCAGGGGGATGTCACCATTGCTTCTGACACAATGGTACTCAACGTGACCAAAAGTGGCGTCACCCAACGCCGGGCGGTTGTTTCCAACTACGCCTGGCCCAAGACCACTACCGTCATCCCCTATACCTCGCCAAATCCACCTAAATACTGGAAGATTGATCCGGTTACCGGAAAGACTGACGGCGATGCTACGGCCCAACTGGATCCTGAACAGTACAAGCAGGTTATTGACAAAAGCGTATACAGCGCTAAATAAGAATCAATTCCATCTGGACCACATCCGATCAAAGGAGGCTCATTATGCAGCGTTCCAACTATTATCTAGCGGTTCTCGTCACACTGTTACTAATGGCCATGCTGACCGGATGCGGCGGCGACTCCGGTGGTTCCGCTCCACAACGGGTTGCCGACATCTGGCAGAATCCGTACCTGTCCCCCAATCCGAACAGCAATGTACACTCCGATTCCTACATGTCTGACACCTATCCCTTTGCCGGGCCGACTGCCGCTGTGCAGACCTCGGTCGCGCAGGTGGAGTTCTCGGTGGTGAAGGACCCCCAGACCGGCGCCAACCGGATCGTGGCCTTGGGGGAATGCGCGGCACAAGCCTTTGACTCCCGGGGGAACATCCAGACCGTCTGCGCCGGCCTGCCCAACCAGCAGGATGCATCCGCCCCCTATCAGCGCTATGTGGCCACCATCGATCGCAGCACGATGCAGATCCTGGCGCTCTATCCCTTCATCTACACCCCCAAGGCCGGTGAACCGTTCAGTTTCGGCGGTGCGGGATACTTCTATCAGGATAACCAGTACCGCATGGTAGTGGCTATGTCCGACGGCCACGTGCTGGTGCTGCGTCGCACCCCCTCCAACGCCGGAGGGATTGACGGCTACACCGTAGATGCCGACTACAATCTGACCGGCACAGGCGGAGCGGTGCCGGTTCCCCAGGGGGTTGACAAGCTCGATCTTTACGCCGTGGTGCCGGACAAGAACGGCAACATCTGGTTCACCACCTCCCAGGCGGTGGTGGGCACCATCACGCCGGGCAACCCGGTCAAAGTGGCCTGGATAGATCTGAACGACCCGAACCGCACCGGCAAGCGCCCGTCAAAGACTGACCCGGCCAACCAGGAGATCTACAACTCCCACGCTGTGGACGAAGGGGACAGCACCAGCGGCCTCTCCGGTGCCTATATCGTGACGACTCACCAGTTGTACCGGCTGGGAATGGGGGCGGACGGCAATCCGGCCATTGTCTGGTCCGCCACGTATGATCGCGGCAAAGGGCAGAAATCGGGGCAGGTTTCGCAGGGCTCCGGCACCACCCCCACCATCTTCCGTATGGCCAACCGCCGCTTCGTGACCATTGCGGACAATGCAGTGAATATGAACGTCAACGTATACCGCGCTGAAGCCACCCTGCCGACCGGTGAGCAGCGCCTGTTCGCCCAGCTTGCACCGTTCGGCAAGAACGAGGAGGTGAGCAATGAGAACTCCCTGATCGTGGCCCCCGGTACTGACGGCAAGAGCGTCGATATCTACGCGGAAAACAACTTCGGCAATGTCGACATCAGCAGCACCCTGGGCAGCGCTGTGACCAAGCCGGGCTTTGCCCGGATGCGCCTGACCAGTGACGGCGGCTTCACCGTGGCCAGCCTGAACAGCAGTATCGCCGTGCCGTCTCTGGTGTCGAAGATGAGTCTGGCCTCCAACATCGTCTACACCTACAACAAGGCTGCGGACGGCTGGTACCTGACCGGCCTTGACGCTACCGACCTGAACGTCATCCGCTTCACCACCAAGGTCGGCCCCGGGCTCCCCGGCTACAACAACTTCTATGCCGGCCTTGCCCTTGATGCCGATGGCAAGACCGTCTGGATCGGGACACTCCTCGGCCTGACCAGGGTGCAACTGGCTCCATGATGCAATCAAGACCGCACCGTAACAGACACGACGCCGGCGGGGATCAGCAAGGCCCTGCCGGCTCAGTGCCACACCCTGCAGGCACCGGACACCGGTTGACAATCGCTGAAATCACGCTACGCTTTCCACATGCGTAGATTTTGGCTGTCCCCCACCTGTTAAAAATGCAATAAACAAGGATACCGTTCATGCTGACAGACCGTTGCCTATTGCTGCTTCAGAACCCCGGCGAAGGGGGGCTGAGGATCATCCCGGAACAGGCTCTGGCAGGCATGATGGCCGGGGCGCTGCTGTTTGATCTGGCTATTGCCGGAAAGATAGATAACGATGCACACGATCTGGTGATAATGAACCGGACACCGTCCGGTACACCGCTGCTTGATTTTGGGCTGGACCAGCTTCCCGATGACAATCAACCGATTCCCCTGCCTGAGATGGTAACCATGCTGGCAGTGCAGGCAGCCCGCATTCTGGCTCACGGCACGGCACGGCTGCACTGGCTGGGACTGCTGCGCACCAACGCCCTGACACCGGATGGTCGGGAGAAGATCCGCTCACTTCAGGCAGAGCTGCACGCCCTTCTGGACGACCCGGCCGTCATCCCCGATCCGGAAGAGGTCATGCTGCTGGGGCTGACAGAAGCAGGCCAACTCTGGCCGATACTGTTCACCGCAGATCAGCTGGCCGCTCACCGGCAACGACTGCAGCAGCTGGCCCGGCTTGAGTTTATCCAGAGGGCACTGCTGACAGCGGTGCAGGCCTTCAGTGCGGCCGAGATAAGCGAACTGGCAGAGCGGTTATCCGTAGGACGGATGGTCAAACCGTGCGCAACCGCAGCCGGCGGTGCCGGGGTGATAAAGTCTGCGCTGGAGCATGTCTACAGTCAGGCCGGTATCCTGCGCGGGACCCTGGCACTGTCGCAGGTGAACCAGTCCGGCGGCTACGACTGCCCCGGCTGCGCTTGGTCACATCCGGCCCACAGACGGGAGCGGTTTGAATTCTGCGAGAACGGCGCAAAAAGCATCGCCTCGGAGGCAACAACCCGCATGGCGGACGAATCGCTGTTTGCATCCCGTTCTCTGGAAGAGCTTATCAAGGCCGGCGATTATGAACTGGAACAATGCGGGCGGCTGGCCCAGCCGCTTTTGCGCCTTCCGGGCGCCACCCATTTCAAACCTGTTGACTGGGATGCGGCCTTTGCACTGGTTGCCAACGAGATGCAGCAGCTTGCATCGCCTGATGAAGCGGTGTTCTACGTTTCAGGGAAATCAAGCAACGAAGCAGCCTTCCTGATGCAACTGCTTGCCCGTCAGTTTGGAACCAATAATCTGCCCGGCAGCGCCAATCTCTGTCACGAAGCCTCCGGACTGGCCCTTACCCAAACCCTCGGTTCCGGCAAAAGCACCGTCACCAACGATGACCTTGAACAGGCCGACCTGATTCTACTCTTCGGACATAACCCCGGCTCCAATCATCCCCGCATGCTGATGAACCTGCAACAGGCGGCCAGAAACGGAGCCCGGCTGGTGGCGATCAATCCGCTGCCGGAAGCGGGGCTGCTGGGTTTTGCCAATCCACGGGAAGCAGGCGGACTACTGGGCAGACAGACCGACTTTGGCACGCTACACCTGCCGGTGCGGGTCAATGGTGACCACGCCCTGGTCAAGGCATTGATTCTTGCCCTGTTGGAACAGGAGGATCAGCAGCCGGGCCAGGTTCTGGACACCGCCTTTATTAAAGACAAGACTAGTGGGTTTCAGCAGTTTCGCGAGGCTGCACGCAGGGAAAACATGGCTGCTTTGGCTGTCGCCTGCGGAATCGATGAACCCCGTATCCGTAACCTTGCCGGCCTGTTTGCCCGTTCAAAACGGGTGGTTGCTGCCTGGTGCCTCGGAGTCACCCAGCATGCCAATGGTGTCGCCACCCTGCGGGAAATCATCAACCTGCTGCTGATGCGCGGCATGGTGGGCAAACCCGGAACCGGCTTCTGCCCGGTACGCGGTCACAGCAACGTGCAGGGACATCGCACTATGGGGATCGGCACCCGGATGCCGGAGAGCTTCCTTGACGCACTGGGGCGGGTCTACGATTTTCAGCCTCCCCGCACCCCTGGCCTTGACGCCCTCGCAACCCTGGACAGCATGGCCCGCGACGACGTCAAGGTACTGTTCAGCCTGGGAGGCAACCTGCTCTCGGCAGCCCCAGACACTGCAGCCGCCATCCAGGCATTCCAGCGCTGCAATCTGGTGGTCAACATTGCCACCAAGCTGAACCGCCAGCACCTGCTGGCCGGTCAGACCGCACTGATCCTGCCTTGTCTGGGGCGTACCGAAAAGGACCAGGGACCGGATGGCATCCGCTGCACCACCGCTGAAGACACCACCGGCACCATCACCGTCTCCCGTGGCTGCCTTGAGCCGCTTTCTCCCCAAATGCGCAGTGAGCCCTGGATTGTGGCACAACTGGCCCAGGCCATACTCGGCAGCGGCTCTACCACTCCCTGGAGTCAACTGGCCGACGATTATGATCTGATCCGCTCCGGCATCTCCCGGGTTGTCCCCGGCCTTGAAGGGCTGCAAGAAGCTGTACAGAAAAATGACAGCTGCAAGCTGCCCAATCCTGCCCGGCAGGGACTGTTTCGCACCCCTGACGGCAGGGCACAATTTACCACCCAGCGCCTGAGCTGCATCACTCCCCGTGCCGGTCAGTTCCTGCTTACCACCCTGCGCAGCCATGACCAGTTCAACAGCTCGATCTTCGGCCTGCACGACCGCTATCGCGGCATTCACGGTACCCGCAGAATCGTGATGATGCATCCTGAAGATATCCGCGAACAGGGCTTTGTTACCCACCAAGTGGTGGAACTGCGGAGTGCGGCACAGGAGTCGCCTCCTGAAACCCGACGTTTCCGGGTGCACCCCTGCAGCATCCCCAGAGGCTGCGTTGCCGCATATGTTCCGGAGGCCAACATCCTGATACCGCTGAACCAACGTGATCCGGAAAGCAGGACACCGGCCTTCAAATCAACCCTGGTCACCATAACCGTTGCGGGGGCAGGACCAGAGGCACAGGACCAGACCGATGCCAGCCCCCGAACCGGGAACAGGTGAAAGGAGTGACAGACCAATGAAAAAATTGACCCGCCGGGAATTCCTGATCAAGACGCCGCCCGCCCTGCTTGCTGCCGCATCGCTCACCGGGGCGCTGAGCTCGCTCTCCTCCTGTTCTTCCGACTCCTCCGGCCAGGCCAGACAGCCGAACATCCTGCTGATCATGGTGGACCAGATGCAGACCCCGCCGGA
This sequence comes from uncultured Geobacter sp., assembly GCA_964582605.1. Lineage (GTDB taxonomy): Bacteria > Desulfobacterota > Desulfuromonadia > Geobacterales > Pseudopelobacteraceae > Trichlorobacter. The sequence goes on from CAZOTC010000006.1 coordinate 17,730, forward strand.
AGGATACGGCCCGGAGGAAGGCGTGGCGCAGGGACTTAAAGAGATCTTAGGCTTCAGACCGCTCTCGCCGGACAACCCCTACACCAAATACTTCCCCGGCCTGCTGCGCCTGCGCCGGAACGCCGTGGTGATGCGCAAGCACCACACCGCCTCATCGGCCTGTGTGCCCAGCAGGACCTGTATCATGACCGGCCAGTACCCGACCATGCATGGTGTCAGCCAGACCGATGGCCTGTTCAAATCTGCCGATGATGTGCCCTGGCTTGATCCTGACGGGCTGCCCACCATTGGCGACTGGTTCCGCGCCATCGGCTACAGTACCCACTACTTCGGCAAGTGGCATGTTTCTGATCCTGATGCACCTGACTATCTCAAACCCTGGGGTTTTGCCGACTGGGAGCAGTCCTCGCCCGAGCCACACGGTGGAACCGCCGACAACTCCGGTGCGTTTCGAGATGTCGAGTTTGCAAAAAATGTCGAGAGCTTCCTTGCTGCAAAGGGCAAAGACACCTCCAGCGTCCCCTGGCTTGCCGTCGGCTCTCTGGTGAACCCCCATGACTGCAGCCTGATGCCGATCAACTGGGAAATGCCGGGAACACCCGCTGATCCCCACGGCACCGGTGTGGTACAATGGAACAGCTATCCACCTCCTTTAAAAATACCGATCAAGGGGGAGACAAGCCGTATGGGCGGCACCGACCCTGCCGACCAGTATCAGGTTGAGCTGAACCCTGACGGCTTTCCGCAAGACAACGGCAAGCTGCCGCCGACCTACACCGAATCTCTGGACGACAAGCCGCAGTGCCACAAGGATTATTCCCTGAAATGGGGGCTTGCCTTTGCAGCAAAGACCGATTCAGGGTTTATCGGCAAGATTCCGGTCAGATCGCCGCTTCCCTTCCAGCTGCAGGGTGAAAATGCGCAGGCCTGGTCTCTGGCCTACAACCAGTTTTACACCTACCTGCACTACCTGACTGACCTGCAGATCCGCAAGATGCTGAAGGCCCTTGATGACAACAAGCTGACCGACAACACCATTGTGGTCTTCCTGTCTGATCATGGTGAAATGACCGGGGCGCACGGCGGCATGATCCAGAAATGGCACAACGCCTACGAAGAGACGATCCGGGTCCCCATGGTGGTTTCATCCCCCCTGGTAAACAGCAGTAAAACCGCCATGCGAGAGATTACGCACCCCACCAGTTCAATAGACCTGGCGCCGACTCTGCTGGGCCTGGCCGGGTATCATCAGGAGCAGATCCGGCAGATCATGGCAACGGTTGCCGGCAAACCGTCCTACACCCCCTTTGCCGGTGCCGATCTGTCTGACCACATCCTGGGAAAAAAATCCGGGCCTGTTAATGGACCGGACGGCAGGCCGCGGCCGGGGGCACTGTTCATGTCCAACGACACCATCACCGAAAAGGCGGCCTACCCCCCCGACCCGCTGCCAGACCAATACAATCTGTTTCTCCAGTATGTTGAAAATGCGATTAACAACGGGGCGCCACTGGTATCGGGGCCGGTGCGGCAACCCAACAATGTACGGGCACTCTGTACCGGCGACTGGAAGATTGCCCGCTATGTTGACCCGAGAAAAAAGGAAGCGGATCAGTGGGAGCTGTACTGCCTGACGAACGACCCGATTGAAAGAATCAATCTGGTGGATTTCAGAACCGGTGAGGTGAGAAACGACGTCGCTGTTCCGACCGGCATGACCAGGGCTGACCTGGTTCTGAAAAACCGGCAGTTGCAAACTGATCTGGCAGCCCAGGAAACCGCCTTGCTCTGAAGCAGGACCGCTCCCGCCGGTTTGACAACAGCAAAAAACGCAGTAACCTGAAGCAACGGTTATCAACTATTTTTTATCCACAGAAAGTGAGGTCCCTGATGAAAACCAACCGGATTACAAAACCGGCAGCAGTACTGCTCTCTGCTTTTTTACTGTGCAGTTGTGCAGCAAGCCACCAGGCCAGAAGCGTCGATCCGAAGAGTGCCGTACTGGTCAACCCGGATATTCTCAAGGAGGGGGGAGACGATCAGGCCCTCTACCGTTATGTCAAGCCGGACTTTGATATCAAACAGTATTCGGCAATCATTGTCGAACCGGTGCTGATTGCCAAAGAGGGGGAGCTTGGGGCTTCCGAGCGTGAGAACTACCAAAAGCTGGCCAACAACGCCTACGTCTATCTGGTTCAGGAGCTTGAAAAGGGACTCAAGGTAGTCAAGGAGACCGGCAAGGGCACCCTGAACCTGCAGATGGCGATCCGTGACGCAGACTCTTCCAAACCGGTGCGGATGATCACATCGTCGGCAACGCCGATCGGCGCCGGTCTCAGTCTGGTCAAACTGACAGCAACCGGCAAGCAGTCGGCAGTCGGTGAGATTACTGCAGAATTCAGGGTTACTGACGACACAACCGGCGAACTGCTGGTTGCAGCTCTTGACAGACGGGTAGGCAACAAGGCGGTGCAGGGGATCTGGGATACCTGGTACAATGCGGATGAGGCCCTGCGTTTCTGGGCACAGCGGATCGGATACCTGCTGTGCAAACAGCAGGGCAAGGACTGCAAGGCCCCCTGAAATATAGAGCCTTACGTTGACATTCAGGACAGGCCCTGTATAAATAGGCAAAATTGCAGTTTAGAATACAGATCAGGGAGAAACAGCATGGATATTAAGACCTCAAAGGAAACAAACGCTACACTGATCACCATAACCGGCAGGATGGATGCCGTCACCGCGCCACAGTACGATACAACCATCAATGAACTGGTAACAGCCGGTGACATCCGTTTTGTTGTCGACTTCAGCGGACTTGACTACATTAGTAGCGCCGGGCTCCGTTCACTGCTGGCCTCGGCAAAACTGCTGAAGGGCAAAGGCGGTCAACTCTGCTTTGCCAACATCACCGGCACCGTCAAGGAAGTATTCGATATCTCGGGCTTCGGCTCCATCTTCCAGATGCACGACTCGGTGGCCTCAGCCCTGGCCTCCATCAATTAGCCTCATGGCTGCGGATACGCTTACCTGTACCGCCGGCATCGAGAACCTTGAAACTGTTATCTCGTTTGTTGAAGAGCAGGCTGATCGTTTCGGACTTCCAGCAAAAAAGAAGTTCGGGGCACTGGTTGCCGTTGAAGAGGCGTTTGTCAATGTCTGTCATTACGCCTATCCTGCCGGTACAGGGGACGCTGTTATTTCATGCAATCATGAAGGCAACGCCTTCATGATTGACATTGCCGACGGAGGCAGACCGTTTGATGTCCTGTCATTGCCGGACCCGGACACGACCTCGGACATCCTTGAACGCCAGATAGGTGGGCTTGGCGTTCACTTTATCCGGACGTTGACTGATCAGGTCAGTTATCGTCGGGAAAACGGCAACAACATTCTGCATCTGGTCTTTCTGCAGGATGGAGCGACTCTATGACGATCAGCAGCAGGTCTACCTGCGCTGTTATCTTTCCGCTGTGCCTTTTCTTATCTGTTTCTGCATCCAGCTGTGCTGCCGAAACGGTCATGACCTTGGCAGACTGTATCGCGACCACACTGCGCGAAAACCGAACCATCAAGAATGCCTACCTTGACCGGGTGGTTCAAAAGTATGATCTGCGGATGGCAGAGGACAAGTTTGTACCAACCCTCACCCTGGCACCATCGATCAACAGCTACGGCAGCACCACCGCACTTGGCGGTGGGCTGCGCAACAACAATGCCGGCACCACACTGACCTCCGGAGCTGTCGCCACACTGACGGAGAATCTGCCGGCCGGCGGCACACTGAGCCTCAACACCAATTACGTCGCGACCAGCACCGAACAGACCAGCCCGGGCCGGGATTACGGCTGGAACGTCACCCTGACCCAACCGTTGCTGAAAGGGGGCGGACTTGACGTCAATCTGGAATCTGTGCGTTTAGCCCGCATAACCGAGCAACGAAACATCCTCAATCTCAAATCAACGCTCATATCAACCCTGTCAAACGTCATTAAAAACTATCGCAGCTACGCCCAGAGCATCAAGTCACTGGAAAACAACAGACAGTCCTTGAAGAGAAGTAAAGATCTGCTTGAAACCAACCGGGAACTGATTGCAGCCGGGCGGATGGCAGCCATCGAGATCGTCCAGTCCGAGGCAGACCTTGCAAATCAGGAATTCAGCCTTCTGACCGCAGAAAACAGCCTGGATGCCGCTCGCCTGGCCCTTACCAAAGCCATTGATATCGACAAACGCACCCGGCTCATCCCGATCGCTGAGACAAACATTCCGCCGGTACCGTACAGCTTTGAGCAGGCCAGACAGCTTGCCTTTGCAAACCGGCCTGACTATCAAAACGCGCTGTTTGATTACGACAACGCCAAGCGGGCTCTGGTTATAGCCAGACACAACACCCTCTGGGATCTGTCTCTGACCGGCAGCTACACCGAGAACTATTACCGCACCGCTGCCGTACCGGCCAGTTCCAGCGGTAGCTGGACGGCAGGTCTGACACTGACCATACCGCTGGACAACCTGTATCGCAGTTCCGGTGATCGCCAGGCATTTATCGCTGCCGAGATCAGCCTGAAAAAAATGGAAAACAGCCTGGCCAAACAAAAAGAGGATATCGAGATCGAAATCCAGGATGCCTTGCGTTCTGCCGAGATGAAACATCGCCAGATCAAACTTGCGGTTCTGTCTCGCTCGCTTTCCGAGAAGAAAGTAGAGATAGAAACAGAGAAACTGAAGGCCGGGCGTTCGACCAACTTTCAGCTGGTCAGCTACCAGAATGATCTGAAAAACGCACAGAAGAGCGAACTGGATGCCATTACCGATTATCTGAACGCCTTGACCGACCTTGACAGTGCTCTGGGGATTACCCTTGACCGGTTGGGAGTTGCACTGGTTGAACGAAACTGAACGGAATCAACATGAAACGTGACACCATCATAGCCGGCAAGATTCTGGAGGATATGTCCGATGGCGTAATGACCATCAGCCTTGAGGGAAAGATCGTCACCTTCAACCCGGCAGCCGCACGCATCCTCGGCATCAGCCAGGAAGAGGCGCTGGAGAAATCTTTTGGTGAGCTGTTTCTGCTTGCTGAAGAAAATGACGACTTTAACCAGACCATTCTGGATGCCATCTACGAATCATCAACCAGCCATAATCGTATTGTTTCATACACCAATCAGGGCACCTGCCTCACCCTTGCCCTGACCACCACCTTCCTCAGATCAGAAGACGGGTCAGACGAAAAAATGGGGGTGATCGCCGTCTTCAGCGACATCACCGCACTGCAGCAGCTGCAGGAGGCTGAAGCCCGCATGGCCGAGGAGCTGAAGGCCAAACACAAGGAGCTTCAGCAGGCCTACCTGAAGACCGAGCAGGGCAATGAACAGCTCCAATCTGCCCTGAAAAAAGTCCAGATCATCAGAAACACGGCAACGGCCTTCACCATTCTGCTGTTCCTGGGCATCGGGCTGTTTGTCTGGAACCGCAAGCCGGCCGGCTTTACCCCCACTGTTACACCGCCCCCGACCAGACAGGCGGGAGGCATGACAACGCTGCCGGTCACCCCTCAGCCGGTCTCAACCAGCATCAGCCTGACCGGCAAACTGCTGCCGGTACAGATGGTGAACCTCACCAGCCCGATATCCGGCAAGGTCGGGCAGATACTGGTCCGTTACGGCGATGTCGTCAAAGCCGGCCAGCCTCTGGTTGTGATGGACACCAGCGAGGCCCAGATCAAATTCCGCGAAGCAAAGGCAGCTTACATCAAGGCTCTGACCAGCTACAAACAGATGGAAAAATGGGATACCAGCTCTGACGTGGCACGGGCCCACCGTTCGCTGGCAAAGGCCAAGCTGTCCCTGGAAAACCAGAAAAAGACCCTGGACGAATCGGAGCGCCTGTTCAAAAAAGGGATCATTCCCGCAACCGAATATGAATCTGCCCGGCATCAGTACAGCAACCAGCAGATGGATTACCAGAGTGCCGAAGAAGAACTGAAGGCAGCAAAGGAGAAGGGTAACCCCGACAACCAGAAGGTGTCACGCTTTGAACTGGAAAATGCCGAAGCCCGTATGAAGCAGACGGAACGAGACCTGTCAGCCGCCACGGTACTTGCGCCGGTGTCAGGTATTGTGATGAAACCGCCTGCCAGCGGTCAGGCCAAAGAGGGACGGACACTGGAGCGTGGTACGACCTTCCAGCAGGGCGAACTATTGCTTGCCATCGGCGACCTCTCAGGATTTTCCGTAAATGCCAAGGTTGATGAAGTGGATGTGACCAAGATCAGGCTGGGGCAGAAGGTACGGGTTAGCGGTGATGCCTTTCCCGGTGAGCAGCTGAACGGCACTATTCAGAGTATCTCACCCCACGCTGAAGAGGGAGAGGCAGGAAAGGGTGTTACCTCCTTCGGTATCAGGATTGTGATTGATGCCGTTCCACCTGACCTGAAAAAACGGATTATGGTCGGCATGACCGCCCAGCTCGAGATCATTATCTACGAAAAAACCGACGCCCTGATGGTACCGCTGGCGGCTGTGCGGGAGGAAAACGGCAAACGCTACCTGATCAGAAGGAAAGGCGAAACATCAGAAAAGGTGGAGGTAGCCACCGGCTACACTACTCAGGATGCCGTTGAGATTACCAAAGGGATCAATGCAGGCGATCTGATCGAAACCGCTGTCCTCGGACCACCGCCAGGCCCCCCACCTGCCGGGACAAAATAACATGCTCACCCTTACCGACATACGCAAGTCCTACCGGATCGGCCCCACTGAAGTCGATGTACTGAAGGGGGTCAATCTTGAGGTGCAACAGGGAGAGCTGCTTTCCATCATGGGTCCCTCCGGTTGCGGCAAGTCAACCCTGATGAACATCATCGGCCTGCTTGACCGCCCTACCTCCGGCAGCTTCATGCTGGACGGGGCTGAAGTTACCTACACCAATGATGATGCCCTGTCTGAGATCCGCAACCAGCGGATCGGCTTTGTGTTTCAACAGTATTTCCTGCTCTCCCGCCTGACTGCCCTGGAAAACGTTGCCCTGCCGCTGGTATACCGTGGAGATGGCGGGCACAACACGCACGATCGCTGCATGGAGCTGCTCAAACGGGTCGGCATGGACGAACGTGCCTTGCACCGTCCGGCTGAACTTTCCGGTGGTCAGCAGCAGCGGGTGGCCATAGCCCGCGCCCTGGTCGGCTCTCCCTCCATTATCCTTGCTGATGAGCCGACCGGCGCACTTGATACCCGGGTGGGGGGCGAGATCATGGAACTGTTCAAGACCCTGAATACTGAAGAAGGTATAACCGTGGTCATCATCACCCATGATCCGGGCATCGCACGGCAGTGCAAACGGGTAGCGGTCATGAAGGACGGAGTGATCGTACCATGATGATCCATCCCTCCAATCTGAAAGAGGCCACCCGCAGCCTGCTCTCCTCCAAGCAGCGCACCATTCTGGCGTTGATCGGCATTGTGATCGGCATCGGCTCGGTCATCGCCATGGTCTCTGTCGGACGGATCGTGCAGGAAGAATCCCTTCGTCAATTCAAAGAGATGGGCACCGACATCCTGACTATTGAAAAGGAGTTCGGCGGCGGTCCTCCGGGCATGCCGGGGGGGGCTGCCAAAACTGCGGCAAAATCAGCGCTCAAGCTGGATACGATCCTTGCCCTTCCGGCCAGGTGCCCCGCCGTCTCCCTTGTTGCCCCATCAGTCAGGGGCAACGGCGAGCTCAGCTTTAACGGCAAAAGACTTGAACGAGCCGGAACGATGGGGGTTACCGCTTCGTTTCCGGATATCAACAAGCTCAGCATGCGCGAAGGGCGCTTTCTGTCAGACCTTGATGAGCAGAGCAGATTTTGTGTGATAGGCAGTCAGATTGCGGCAGAGCTGCAAAAGAAGGGGGCCGTCCAGCTGCTCGGCAGCAAAATCAGGATCGGTGACAACCTGTTTACGGTCATCGGCGTAACCAATGAAGTACCGCAGGGTGGAATGCGGCGTTTTGAGCCGAACGAGATGCTGTATCTGCATATCACCACCAGCCTGCGGGTCTTTGCCAATGCAGAAATCAGCGCTATCACCGCCCGGGTCAGTCCCGGTGTAACCAACAACACTGCCCGCGATCAGATCATGGCCTACTTCAGCTCTCTGGGGATGGGATCGGCAGTCAGGATTACCAGTCCTGAAGAGATCATCGCACAGATGGAAAAACAGATGCAGATGTTCACCCTGCTGCTGGGGGCCATCGGCAGTATCTCGCTGATCGTCGGCGGGGTGGGCGTCATGAACGTCATGCTGGTTTCGGTCACCGAACGCCGCCGTGAGATCGGCATCCGCCGTGCACTGGGGGCCAAACGGGGCGATATCCGCGGCCAGTTTCTGATCGAATCGGTGATCCTCTCACTGATCGGCGGCCTGTTCGGCATCCTCTTCGGCATCGGCGCATCCTGGCTGATCGCCCATTTTGCCAAATGGCAATTTGCCCTCTCCTTCGGCGCCATCCTGCTGGGGGTCGGTGTTTCCAACGCCGTGGGGATCTTCTTCGGCTACTATCCCGCCCGCCAGGCTTCCTTGCTTGATCCCATCGTCGCCCTGAAATCAGACTGACAACTGCCAACCGGGTTGGTGTTGGCACACGGAGGCTGGCAGGTGCAGGCAGACAATATGCTGAAATTTCAACATATTGCTGTTGGCATGAAATCTGCTTTGAGCAACCGTCGAAGCATTGCTCTTATCCCCGAAGGACGAACATGATGCGAAAAGCCTTGACAAACCTTGCCCAACTCGTACTGCCGGCTCTGCTGCTGCTGGCAGGATGTTCAGACCAGTCGTCGGACAGCGGCAGCTCCCTGACCGGCACCGTTATCAGCGGCAATCAACTGCTGGTGGCAGTGGCGAAGTCGCGGGACAGCTCGATGGCCACGATCTATGCCCTGCAGCGCACCGCAAGCGGATGGCAACTGCGCAGCGGGCCGCTTGCGGGGATCATCGGCCGCAACGGGTTTGCTCCGGTGGGTGAAAAACGTGAGGGGGACGGCCGGGTGCCCACCGGGCTCTTCCAGCTGGAATTCGCCTTCGGCTACGATCCATCCATAACCAGCAGGATGCCGTACCGGCAGGCAACAGTGGACGACTTGTGGGTGGATGACGTCAACTCCCCCGATTACAACACCTGGGTCAGACGGGGCGAAACCAGTGCCACATCCTTCGAGGTGATGAAACTGGATGACGTCCGCTACCGTCACGGCCTGGTGATCGGCTACAACCGCAACCCGATTGTGAAAGGCTACGGTAGCGGCATCTTCCTGCATGTCTGGCTGGAGGAGGGGTACACCACCAGCGGCTGCGTGGCGATGGACGAGCAGGAACTGGTGAAGATTCTGGCCTGGCTCGACCCGGCGCAAAAACCGCAGATCCTGATGGGCACCCGTCAGGACCTGGCGGAGATGCTGGCGAGCCTGCCGCCGCTGCCTGCCGGTACCGGGTTATCTGCTTCCCGATTCTCCGGCGGTACGCGCCTTCACTGACCGGGGCTTCGATTGGGGCGGCACATGGGGAAGATTGCCGGATTATCAGCATGTTGAGTATGCCAGCGCCAAGCTGCTGGCAAAATGACCGTGCGAAACCATCCAACGCAACAACCACACAGAAAGGAACCTATCATGAACAGGAACAAACTTTTCACTACGCTTGCGGCAACGCTGCTGCTTACAGCCGGAAGCGATCTTGCCTTTGCGTACGATGTGACGGTAAAGAACACAACCGCTGAAAAAGTGAACGTGATGCTGTACACACGGAGCGATTACTCGTGGGACAAATTCCCCTGGCCATTCGGTTCTACGCAGTCAGTAACCGCAAATGGCACCTACACCTTTTCGGTGCCCGTTGACAGCACCCATGCCTGCCCGTCCTATCTGGCTGGCTATAATGAAAATTTTTCAAAAAGCATCGTCATGATGGGGTGTAACGGCGTGGAAGCTGATTGTCCCAATGTACGTTGCTGCACGAACGCACAGTTCGAGGTGTATAAAAAATCAGACGGTACGCTTCATTTTCGAAAGTACTGACATGCTGACCCTGGGGAGCATCAGGGGAGTGTCTGAATTACTCACTGCACGCAAAGGAGAACTCACATGAAGAAGCCCGGATTATCCCTCCTCACCCTGGCAGCAGCAGCCCTGTTGAGCCTTGCCGCCACCCGGCCGGCCTGTGCGCTCGAATTTACCACGGAAATCAGCAACGCATCCGGGAAAACGGCAAATGTGGACGTACATGCCAAAGTAACCGGCGGTACGGCTGTACTCTACGCCACCTACTCCATCCCGGACAAAAGCTCACGAACCGCCACCTTCCTCGGCCTGACCAATACCTGTTTCTCCTTTCTCAAAGGAACGGTTGGTGATCAGCCCATCGTCACCATGACCTGCACGGGGGTGGAAACCAGCCCCACCTGGGCCGGCCTCGGCCTTTTGCAATGTTGCGGCAACTACAAATTTAAAGTGGTGAAAGCTGCGGACGGCACCTACCATTTTCAAAAGACCCAGTGAGCCGCGACAGCTATCTGGCCACCGGCTTTGCTGACGTTGACCGTCGCAGTGATGCTGCGGCCTTCACCAGTTGCCTGACCCTGTTAGATTCGCTGCCCTATTACCAGCAAATCAAGCGGCGTAGCTACGAATTACTGGGGCTTGGCCCCGGCTGCTCGGTGCTGGAAGTGGGCTGCGGCCTGGGGAGCGACGTGCTGCGCATGGCGGAACTAGTGGTGCCGGACGGCAGTGTGACCGGCGTGGACCTGAGCGCCCGGATGGTGGCGGCGGCAACGGCCCGCGTACCCAAGGGGCCGCCGATCAGCTTCAGGCAGGCCGATGCCCGGGCACTGCCCTTTGATAACGGTAACTTCATGCGTTGCCGCATCGACCGTACTCTGCAGCATATCGAGCGGCCCTGGGAGGTAATCGCCGAGGCGGCCCGGGTGCTGGAACCGGGAGGGCTGCTGCTGGTGTATGACAACGACTGGGGCAGCTTCGGCATCAGCGGCAGCGACCGCCGCACCACCAAAGCAGTTCAGCGCTACTGGGCAGACTCATTCGTCAACCCCTGGATCGGCAGATACCTTAAAGGGTATTTCCAGGCAGCAGGGTTGAGCGGCGTCACGGTCTACCCCTCGGTTTCGCTGATCGACAGCTTCGAGTTGGCCGACCAGGTCTACAACCTGCGGCAGACTGTGGATCAGTTGGTTGGAACAGGGGAATTGACCCGGGATGCAGCAGAAGGATGGTCCGCAGACCTGGAACAGCAGAGCAGGCAGGGCAGCTTTCTCTGCACTCTGACGGCGTATACCGTGGTGGGAAGAAAACTTCACCACAGGGAGTGACCGGGGGAACATCTTTCGATGGCTGGTTTTGGTTTCTGTCCAGCAAAAGGAGAGCAGTGATGAAAAGAACGGCAATCGGCATGGTGGCATTCTGGTGTTTCATGGCAGTATCCGGTGCAGCATGGTGCGGAGACAACATGAACGGCACAGTGACCCTCTCTGGTCTGGTCTGGCTGAAGAATCCCAATTGCTGGGGAAAAATGAACTGGGACAGCGCCGTTGCTAAAACCCAATCCCTTGCAAGCGGTCAGTGCGACCTGACCGACAACTCAAAGCCCGGTGACTGGCGCC
>CAZOTC010000007.1:0-28843 GCA_964582605.1 uncultured Geobacter sp.
CGGTGGACAGCAGGTTATACGGAGAGGGGGGGCAGCCGGGGATGTTGATGATCGGTTTGTCCTTGATGATATCCCGCACTCCCACGGCACCGGTGGGGTTGGGCGGGGCGGCCTGGATACCGCCGTAAGAAGCACAGGTGCCGACCGAGATGATCGCCGCTGCCCCTTCGGCTGCCTTGCGCAACGACTCCAGGGCGGTCTTGCCCCCCACTTTGCAGTAGATGCCGTTCTCCTTGGTGGGGATCGCCCCTTCCACGATCAGGATATACTTGCCGTGGTTGGCCTTCATGGAATCGTGCAGCGACTTCTCGGCCTGGTGGCCGGAGCCGGCCATCAGGGTCTCATGGTAATCCAGCGAGATCATCTCCAAAAGCAGGGTGGCCGGAGCCGGGTGATTGGCCCGCAGCAGCGACTCGGAACAGCCGGTACACTCCTGAAAATGCAGCCAGATCACCGGTGGCCGGTCAGGTGCCTGGGCCGCAGCCGCCACTCTGGACGCCATCCCGAAGGGAAGCCCCATCACCGCTGTTGTTGCCACACAGGTCTTGATAAAATCCCTGCGGCTGATGCCGCCGCCAAACAACTGCCCTGCCTTGCTCATAGCTCCTCCCGCTGTATACATAACCATAACGGGAATCAACTTTAGCAGGAGCCATGCCAATAAATTAACACGCGTGAAAACAGTGTGTTATGTCTGTTGGTGGATTATGGCGTATACAGTGTGGGCAAAAAAATTGTATACTTTTGTCCTGTACTGTTACTTTATGTCTTTAACGGGGTTTGTCTATGCGCCGTATTCTGATCTGTGATGATGAAGATGGTATCCTGCGCTATCTTGCCAAGCTGCTGAAGGGGCATGGCTATACGGTTGAGACCTTCAGCAGCGGCTCCGCCCTGCTGGCACGGCTGAAATCGCCGTCCGCAGAGCCCGCTGATCTGCTGCTGCAGGATGTGCGTCTGCCTGACATCAGCGGGATCGAGATCCTTAAACAGGCACATCAGCTGCGTCCCTCCATGCCGGTGGTGGTAATGACCGCCCATGGCACGGTGGATGATGCGGTGCATGCTATCCGGCTGGGGGCTTACGACTACGTGATGAAGCCGTTTCCCAAGGAGAAGATCCTGGGTGTACTGGCCAAGGCGCTGGAACACCATCGCCTGGCGGATGAAAACCGGCGTCTGCGGGAGGAGCTGCAACGGGGTGGAGACGACAGCTCGATTGTCTTCAGTTCCCCCCGTTTCCGGGAGGTGTATGACCTGACCCTGCAGGTTGCCTCCAGCGAGGCGAATATTCTGATCCTGGGGGAATCCGGCACCGGCAAGGAGCTGATCGCCCGCACCGTGCACAGCAACAGCCAGCGTGCAGCCAAACCGTTTGTATCGCTCAACTGCGCCGCCCTGGCAGACAACCTGCTTGAAAGCCAGCTGTTCGGTCACCTGCGGGGCGCCTTCACCGGTGCAATCATGAATCAGAAAGGACTGCTGGAGGAGGCGGATGGCGGCACCCTGTTTCTGGATGAGATCGGCGATGTCAGCTCCACGGTACAGGCAAAGCTGTTGCGGGTAATCCAGGAAAAAGAGTTTATCCCGATCGGTTCTACCAAGCTCAAAACCGCGGATGTCCGCTTTGTGGCTGCCACCAACCGCGACCTGCAGCAGGAGGTTGCCGAAGGACGCTTCAGGGAAGACCTCTACTATCGGCTGAATGTGATATCATTGACCCTGCCTCCCCTGCGTGAACGGACTGAGGATGTCGAGCCGCTGGCCCGTCACTTTGTCAAACGGTTTGCCGCACGGATGAAAAAGGAGCTGCATGGGATCGCCCCTGACGCCCTGCTCTGTATGACCCGCTACCATTGGCCCGGTAATGTCCGGGAACTGGAGAACGTGATTGAGCGGGCCGTGATTCTGGCTCAGGGGCCTGTACTTACCTCAGATCTGTTGCCGGTCTGTAACCGGGTTCTGCCGATCCGCTCAGATGAACTGCAGCCGCTGGTTTCGCTGGATGTACTGGAACGTCAGCATATCCTGGGGGTCTACAAGCAGACCGGGGGGCACAAGAGTAAGACCGCCGAGATACTGGGGGTTTCCCGAAAGACGCTTGACCGCAAGCTGGCTGAATATCGTGCAGAATAGCCGCACAAGAGAGCAGCCGTGACACTCACCCATACCCACATCAGGCGGCGACTGCTGCTGACTACCCTGGTGCCGTTGATGTTGGCCTTGCTGGTCAGCTGGCTGATCGGCAACTATCTGATTGCAGGCCGGATTGCCGGGCAGGCTCAGGAAAAGGCATACAGCGATCTTGCCACGGCCAGGGAAATCTACAACGGAGAACTGAACCGGCTGGCAGAAGGGCTGCACCTGATCAGTCGCAGTCCTGAACTTGAGCGGCAGTTGAGGACAAACAGCAACCGGGAGCTGGCCCGTCTGCTTACGCTGTTATCCGGCAGCCGCAGTTTCAGCTTTCTGACGGTGGTGGACCGTTACGGTCAGGTTCGGTATCGCAGCGCCAATCCTGAGCGCAGTGGTGACACCCTGCGCCATCTCAAGCCGGTTGCCGAGGCGCTGGCCGGCCGGCCCGGTCAGGGGTCACTGCTGCTCTCGCCATTGCAGGCCGGGCTGGAAAACCCGCTGTTGCCGGACCGGATGCTGGTGCCGTTGCTGCCCTCCCCCCATGCCCTGCCGACCAGCAGAACAGCAGAACAGCGCGGTCTGTTTCTTGTTGCGGCAACCCCCCTGACCGGGCCGGATGGAGAGATAAGCGGAGCACTCTTTGCCGGTACCCTGCTGAACAACCATGAACAGCTGGCCGACCGGATTACCAGGCTTATTGCCCCGCGACAGCAGCAGGATGGACCGCGCCAAGCCGCCACCATCTTTCTGGACGATGTCAGGATAGCCACCACGGTTGTTGACCAGCAGGGCAGGCGAGCCACCGGCACCCGTCTTTCGGCAGAGGTCGCCGGGCAGCTGCTGCAGCAGGGGGAACGCTGGATCGCCCCGGCCTACGTGCTGAACGAGCGCTACTTTGCTGCCTATGAGCCGCTGCGAGATCCCACCGGCACCGTGGTGGGGGCGTTGTATGTGGGGTTGCCGGAACGCCCCTATCTTCAGCTGCGTCGCACGCTTAATCTGACCTTTACCGGGCTGATGCTGGCCCTGACGATCCTGGCCCTGGCTCTTACCGCCAGCTTGGGGAAGCGGCTGGCAGAACGGGAAGAGGAGATTAATACACTCAACCGTACCCTGGAACAGAAAGTTGAACAGCGGACAGCCGAGTTGCGGGAAAAAAGCCGGCAGCTGCTGGAGACAGAGAAAGAGCTGGCCAGGAATGAGCGGTTGGCAGAACTGGGGATGCTCTCGGCCGGGGTGGCCCATGAGATCAACAATCCCCTTGCCGTCATCCGGGGCAATGCCGAGTTGCTGCAGATGTCTCTTCCCGCTGATGCCGGGGATCAGGAAGAGGTGACTGAAATTCTGACCCAGGCCGGTCGGATCAACCGGATCGTCTCCAGCCTGCTGACCCTTGCCCGTCAGGGCAAACGCCGGATCAGCCGGTTTTCCGTCACAGCGCTGCTGGATGAGATCCTTGACCAGATCGGGCATCAGGTGCCGCTGGAGAAGTACCATATCGAGCGACAGTACCGGCAGAGCCGGCTTCAGCTGGAAGCGGATCGCGACCAGCTGCGCCAGGTCTTTACCAACCTGATTCTGAACGGTCTTCAGGCCATGTCGGAGGGGGGACAGCTTACTCTGGTGGTCGCCCCTGATTCCGACAGGACGTGCAATATCAGTGTGGCAGACACCGGCCCCGGCATCAGTCCCGAGCATCAGGAACGCATTTTTTCGCCATTTTTCACCACCAAGGAGAACGGTACCGGACTGGGGCTGGCGATCTCCTGGAGCATTGTCCGTAATCACGGCGGCATCATCGAACTGCACAGCGCCCCCGGTGCAGGTGCCCGGTTTGTGGTGACGCTGCCGCTATCGTCATAGCCGGTTGCCATATCCGTAAACTCAGGTACCATAGTACCGGATCATCCCGCGCGCAACGAAACCAAGACCCGGAGAACCCGTATGTTTGACGAAAAATACCGGCCGGTTCATACCTCCTGCATCAATCCTGAAAAATTTCCCCAGGTTGCCCTGTACATGCAGAGCGGCAGCAATCTGGTGCTGTACAAGCCGGCTGACCGGCAGATAACTGCTGCTGACCTGCAGCGTCTGGCACGCAACCAGGTCGAACATCTGTACATTAACGCCGGAAGCATCAGAGAGGTCTGTGATTTTCTGGAAGACAACATCGCCGATCTGTTGGGGGACAACGATATCGCAACGCCGATCAAGGGGCAGCTGCTCTCCCAGGTAGCGATGAACTATGTCATGGATATCTTTGAAATGCCGGACAAGCTGTCAAATCAGGACCGCTGCCGCAACCTGGTCCGTCACCTGATGCAGTTTATTACCGGCAACAAGAACTCACTTGAAGCGCTGCAATCGGTTGTCAGCCATGATTTTTACACCTTTGCCCACAGTGTGCATGTTGCCTCCCTGTCGTTGCTGGTGCATGCCGAGGTATTCGGTCTGACCCCTGATGAGTTGGAGGATGTCGGGATCGGCGGAATCCTGCATGATGTGGGGATGATCTTTGTGCCGAGCGGGATTCTTGAGAAAACCGATATCCTGACCAGCTTCGAGTACAACCTGATCAAGAAGCATGCGGAACGGGGCTACGAATGCCTGCGCGACCTGGGTGGATTCAGCGATATAACCCTGGCGGCGGTCAGGTATCACCATGAGCGGAACAACGGCGAAGGCTACCCCTTCCAGCTGGCCGGAGATTCGATCCCCCGTACTGCCCAGGTGACCGCCATCTGTGACGTCTTCAGCGCCCTTACCTCAAACCGGGCCTATAAAAAAGCGATGGCAAAGGATGAGGCTATCAACCTGATGCAGAGTGTAGGCAAAGATGTCTTCAGCCCGAAACTGCTCGCAAAATTCAAG
Source organism: uncultured Geobacter sp. (assembly GCA_964582605.1). Taxonomy (GTDB): domain Bacteria; phylum Desulfobacterota; class Desulfuromonadia; order Geobacterales; family Pseudopelobacteraceae; genus Trichlorobacter. Next base: position 5,008 of record CAZOTC010000007.1, read on the forward strand.
GAAGTGGTCCTTCAGGAGCCTGAATAGCTCCACTGATTACTTCCAGACAAGGAGTCCACCATGCAACGACCTGCCATTTCCCTGTTTGTTATCACACTTCTCGTGGCGCTGTTTTTTATTGCCGGCCCCTCCTCCGCTGCCTCGAAAGAAACCATCATCGACATGACCTACCCTTTTTCGGAAGAAACCATCTACTGGCCCACTGACAAACCGTTTACCCCCAGGGTGGTATTCAGAGGCAGGACAGACGGCGGGTACTGGTATGCCTCCAATGAATATGCAGCCTCTGAACATGGCGGTACGCACGTTGATGCGCCGATTCACTTTAATGAACAGGGACGCAGCATCGGCCAGATCCCCCTGCAGGAGTGGATCGGCCCGGCAGCCAAGATTGATGTCACGGCCAAAGTCCTGGCAAATCGTGACTATCAGCTGCTGGTGGAAGACATTCTGGCCTGGGAGAAGAAGCACGGGATGATTCCTGCAGGGGCCTGGGTGGTCATGCAGAGCGGCATTGACGGGCGCTTTTATCCGGACAAAAAAGGGGTGCTGGCTACTGAAAAAAGCGGCAAGGCAGCCGTTGCGGAGCTGAGTTTCCCCGGTTTCTCTCCGGAGGTCGTCTCGTACTTGCTGGAAAATCGGACCATTACCGGCATAGCGATCGATACCCCGAGTATTGATCCGGGCAGCTCAAAGGATTTCCAGGTGCATCAACGGCTGTGCAAGGCCCAAAAACTTGCCCTTGAAAACATCGCGAACCTCGACAAGCTGCCGGAGTCAGGCGCCATGCTGTACGTCATCCCGATGCTGATCAAGAACGGCACCGGTGCCCCGGCACGGGTCTTTGCCAGACTGCCGCAGTAGCCTCTGTAAAAATGCCGCAACGTCCTTCACCCGCCTTTACCTCACTGCGCTGGCGCCTGTTTTTTACCCTGGCGCTGATGTATATCCTCGTCTACTTCTACCGGGTGTCGCTGGCCGTTGTTTCGGAGGATGTCAGCCGTGATCTTGCACTGACGCCGGAGCAGCTGGGTACCCTGGCCGGTGTGCTGTTCTACGTCTATGCCGTGGCCCAGATACCGCTGGGGCCGCTGATTGACCGGGTTGGACCGCGTCTGGTGATCTCCGGATGCGGTCTGCTCACCACCCTGGGAGGGGTTCTGTTTGCCCGGGCCGACGGCCTGACAACCGCCATGACGGGCCGGGTACTGATCGGGATCGGCACTGCAGCGGTGCTGATGGCCACCTTCACCATCTTCAGCCACTGGTACACCAGGCAGGAGTTCGGCAAGGTTTCCGGTTTGATGGTCGCAGCAGGCAACCTTGGCAACCTGGCCGGAACCGCGCCGCTGGCCTTTGCGGTCGGGGCACTGGGCTGGCGTTCTTCATTTATCTGGATTGCGCTGCTGCAGGGATTGGTTACGGTACTGATCTTTCTGAAGGTGCAGGATCGTCCGGGGCAGCCGCTGGAACCGGAACCGGCAGAGCACCTTGAAAAGCCTGGAATACTGGCAGCCTGGGGAGTGATCGCCCGTGACCGCTCCTTCTGGCTGCTGGCAGCCATCGCCTTCTGCTGGTACGGCAACTACCTGGCAGTACAAGGGTTGTGGGGCGGTCCCTACCTGATGCATCAGATCGGTCTGTCTCGGGAGGGGGCAGGCCGGATGCTGATGTGGACCTCAATCGGTTTCATCATCGGCTCCATGATCATGGATCGGATTGCCCGGCAGCTGTTCCGTTCCTACAGCCGTACTCTGCTGGCAGGCCAGTTTTGCCTGGTGCTGCTGATGACCGGATTTTTAGGCTGGTTGCCGTTATTACCCCACTGGGGGCTGGCGCTCTATTTTCTGGGGATCGGGCTGACGGTCTCCAGCGGCGTCATGATCTACCCGATCATCCGGGTCATGGTGCCGGTCAGCATGGTGGGAACCGGGCTGACCTCACTGAACTTCTTTGTGCTGATGGGCTCTGCGGTGGCGCAGCAGGGGATGGGGATCATCATTGCCCACTCCGGCGGGTACACCCAGGCAGGTTTCCGGGCAGCCTTCGCTGTACCGGTGGTCGGACTCCTGCTGACCAGTCTGCTGTTCGGCTTTGCCCGCAACTGCCCGGCCGAAAAGTGAGATTCGTTATCTTGAGACGGCAACAGACAACCGTCGGTCTGCAAGGGTGAACTGACAGCTGCGGTTTTTGTTGCTGAACTGTGACACACAAGAGGCATACAAACGGACTATGCTGGCAGCCTCAATCAGATGAGGTAGCCGCTATGTCGCTCCAGCATGAACCGATACCGCTTGATCAGGCCCTGACAGTGCTGAAACAGCTGGCACTGAATGACCAGGAACTGCTTAACCCCACCGTCACCCAGTTGATGCAGCTGCTTTGTGCCCGTAAACGTTCACTTGCTGAAGGCGACCGCAGCTTTGATGCCTGCATGTTTGAAATCGGTAAACAACTTGACGAACAGGTTCGCGACGGAGCCCCCCCATCCATTAAAAAACGTTTTGATCTGTTAAGCGACTATTTTCACAAACTGGAGGCAGCTGCAGCACACCTGAACCACCTTGCCTTCATGGGCAGCAACCAGCTTGATGTTGAGCAGCTGGTGGAGCTGAAGCACGATATGGAACTGTTTGACAGCTTTAAAGCCGGTTTCTTCCATCGTCTGTTTGTGGAAGACCTGCTGAAGAGTCCCTTGCTGGACAGCTATGGCCGCAGAAGAATCAAGGTGCTGGTTGACGGGCTGGCAGAGGTGCATACGGTCAAGATGCAGAAGAGTGACATGAAATTCTTCGATCTGATCGCCGTACAGGCCATCATCACCCGGCTGCAACAGCTTGAAAAAGAAGAGCGGCTGTTCATGCTGATGGCCGAAATAGTCGCTGAACATGCCAAATTGAATCAGGCCTCATTGAGCACCCCTCAGGGACGCGAGGTGATCCAGCGGGTAACGTTGATTGAACTGCGCAAACGGCATGCTGTTGAGGGGGACGTACCTGACAGTCTGTTTCAGAAGGCATTTGAGCTGGTCAAACTGGAGGCGATCTATTCCAACGCGATTCTGCCGCAGGTGATGCGGGGCAATAAGGCCCTCCGGCAGGATTTTATCAACAAATCAGGGCTGGACCTGTTTTACATCGAAGACCTTGAGGAACTGTACTGTGATCGTAACGGACTACCCCGTGAGACTCTGGAGCAGGTGCGTGCCGGCTAAACAGGCAGTTTTTCTAAAAGTCTTTTACATCCGAGAGCCCCCATGGGCAGCGAGACCATGCTGATCGCTGATGACAATCCCAAAGCCCTGCCCGATTTTTAGTCCGCTGCTTCAGACGTTAGTTGTCAGTCGCCTCAGCTCCTTGTCAAGCAGATGCATATCAACCGGCTTGGATACGTAGCCGTCAAAGCCCTGGGCAAGGAATCGTTCCCGGTCTCCCTGCAGGGCAAAGGCGGTCATGGCAATCACCGGAATATGCCCACCCGTCTTTTGCTCCTGCTGCCGGATAATCGATACGGCAAGACAGCCATCCATAACCGGCATCTGAATATCCATCAGGATTGCGTTGAATCCTCCCGTGTGCCAGAGTTCAAGGGCTGCCTGCCCGTTTACGGCTACTTCGGCCTGATGACCGAGCCGTTTGAGCATGGCAACCGTTGTTGCGGCATTCATGGTGTTGTCTTCAGCAACCAGCAGTTTTAAAGCGGTTTTCCCTGTATCAGCAGGCAGTTTCTGATCTGTGTCCGGCATCGTCTCCGGCTGTAGCGCCGAAATCTCAAACGGCAACTCGACAATAAAGGTAGATCCTTTGCCCAGGGTTGATTCAGCTCGGATCGTTCCCCCCATCAGTCCTGCAAGACGCCGACAGATGGAGAGCCCCAGACCACTGCCGCCAAAACGCCGGGTGGTGCTGTTGTCGGCCTGTTCAAAGCTGTTGAAGATTCTGGATACGGTTTCGTTCGTCATCCCGATACCGGTATCACTGACCTCCAGCCTGATATTACAGGATTTGTCATGAGATGAAGTGGTCTTGACCGAGATCGTGATGGTGCCGGTTTCAGTAAATTTAACTGCATTACCAAGCAGGTTGAGCAGGATCTGCTTCAACCGCAGGGAATCTCCCTTGAGCAGTTCCGGCACCTGATCCTGAATGATGGTATTCAGCTGCAGCCCTTTCTGGCGGATAAGGCTGATCTGACTGGTCGTTACTTCCTGAATGCTCTGCTGTAGCGAGAAGTCAACATGCTCAAGCTCCATTTTGCCGGACTCGATCTTGGAGAGGTCCAGTATATCGTTGAGCAATGCCAGCAGATTTTGACAAGACAGCTCCAGATTATTCAGGTAGTCCGCCTGTTCAGCGCTTGGATCGGTACAGCGCAGCAACTGGGCCATGCCGAGCACACCGTTCATCGGGGTACGGATCTCATGGCTCATGTTGGCCAGAAATTCGCTCTTGGCACGGTTGGCGGCCTCGGCCTGGGCAGCAAGCTCAGTGGCACGAGTCATGGCTGCTTCAAGCTGCCGGTTTGCCTCCAGCAGCTGTTCTTCTGCCAGCTTTTGTTCGGTTATATCCTGTAAAGAGCCAAACAGGCGGGTCACTTTATTGTCAGGTCCAAACTCGGCATTGCCACGGGCACGGCAGATACGTCGTACACCATCACTGCGTATGGCAGATAGCTCGAGCTCATAGGGTGTGCCGCAGGCTACAGCCGCTTCAACAGCTTCACTAAGCCGCTGCATGTCATTCGGATCATAGTAATCGGGATGATCTGCAAAAGAAGGTGCGCCGTCAGCCGGGTTGAGCTTGAAGATGCGGAACAGCTCCTCTGACCAGGTCGTCCTGTCGTTTGCGACATCCCATTCCCAGCCCCCCACATGGGCAATCTGCTCTGTGCGAGCAAGCATTGCCTGGCTGCGATGCAGTGCCGCTTCCCAGTCAAGACGTTCAAGTTCAGCTGCAGCACGCACTGCAACCAACTGCAAGGTCTGCTCTGTCCGCTCCCGATGTGCCAGGGGAGTCTGTCCGACAACGGCAATCAGGCCGATCGGCTGCCCTTCCTGGCCCCGGAGGGTAACGCCGACATAACTTTCAGCCTTCAGTTCCTGCAGTACCTGATCATGGGGAAACAGCCGGGTTACGCCGGCCGGATAACAGCAGACCTGCTTTCCCACCACCTGACCACAGGGGGTATCCTTCAGTGCGTAGGTGACATTGTCCTCAAATATGCCGTCATGCCAGACCGAGAGGGTGGTGGCGTTCAGTCCGTCTCCTTCCAGCCGGTCAATGCAGACAAAATCCATCTTCAGGTGGGTTGCCAGAAACAGGGCCAGCTCGTCAAAAAAGGATCTGTCATGCAGGGTCGACCCATGTTGAGCAAGGAAGGAAAGGGTTTCTTCTGTAAATTTACGATCGCTTATATCGGTAAAAAGGGTGGCAAACTGACCTGGTGCGGTCTGGTACGCAGCAACAGAAAAGTGCTTGTTCAGTGGTGCAGAATGGTTTTCAAAGGAGACAGCTTCTCCGGTCAGCGCCACCTTGCCGTAGATTTCAATCCATTCCGGCTCAAGGTTCGGGATGATTTCCAAGGCTGTCCTGCCGGTCACCTCAGCTTCCTTGAGTCCGGTCATCTGTTCAAAGGCAGGGTTTACGGAAAGGAAACGGTAGTCAACCGGCTTACCTGCAGCGTCGCAGATGACTTCATGCAGAGCAAGGCCATCCAGCATCTCATGGAACAGTCTCTGGTAATCCTGTTCAGCCTTTTTTTGATCGGTTATGTCGCGAAACTCAATCACCCGGACAGAGGAACCTTTGTAGGTGCTGTTTTTGCCCCTGATTGCCAAAGGATACGTTGTCCCGTCCTTGCGAACCCCTGTTACTTCATACGATTCCTCATAGCCGCGCTGGATATTATGCAGGACTGTATCAAGCGATTCGGGTGCAATCAGCCTGAGGCCGTCCGTGCCGATCAACTCCTGATAGCTGAACCCGGTCATCTCTGATAAGCCTTGATTGCATTCAAGGATAAGTCCCTTGTCGTGGATTATAACACCCCCGAACGAGGCGTTGCTCAGCGCCCTGAAGCGGTCTTCGCTTTCAATCAGCGCCTGTTCTGCCTGCTTGCGCTTCGTAACATCGCGTGCAATGCCGAAGAGTCCGATGAGGGTACCCTTTTCATCGTGAATCGGGTATTTCCGGTTATCAACCCAGCCCTTTTCACCGTTCTTGGTCAGATATTCCTGGATCTCCTGTGCAACCGCCACCCCTGCAAACACCTCTTTTTCCAGACGGTAGTAAATGTCGGCATACTCTTCGGGAAACACGTCGTAGTCGGTCTGGCCGATCAGGTCGGTCCAATGTTCGGCTGGACTGCAGAGGGTAACCAGTGTCTGACTGGCTCCGGTAAAGACATGGTTGCGATCCTTGAAGTAGATGAAATCGTCAGTGTTTTCCATTATGGCCCGGAAATTGGCCATGGAGACCGCATCATCCAGGGTTCTTGGCAGGCTCTTGGCATCCTGTAGCAGCAGCTCAAGCGTTGCATCGTTTTTGCTTGTGCCGGATCGCTTTTGATAGAAACATTTGATACAGCGGATGCGGCCATTGGCCTGACGGAGCCGGATATTGCAACTGCCGGTACCGGGCTGGAGGTCAGGGGAAAAGAGGAGTTCAGCAATATCGTAATCGTGGGGGTGAATCAGCTCTTTCAGGGATACCTTGAGGGAGAGAAAATCTTCTGCAGTAAAGCCGAGCAAGGCTTCAGTAGTGTCGCTGACCGACAGCACCGGCAGATGACCGGTGAGCGCCAGGCAGATTTTGACGTCCGGCAAGCAGTTCATCTGTTTGTGTACGGGTGCTGGAGCCATGGAGGATACCGCCCGAATCATTTTTTATACGTGTACGTTGACATAACGATACCAGTCATCAGCGCAATGTCAATTGCTCCATCCTGGTTGTGACCAACTGTTTTTTTGCTGTCACCGCTCGCGGATGCCAACCTGCGGCGGCTGCGATGATCAGCTGTCCGGTTTTCTGATCCGCTTCCTGCTGCCGAACAGCTTCAGCACGTAGTAGGTGATCCAGCCGATGAGGATCATGCAGAGGGTGAATGCCGCATAGGAGAGTTGCCAGGGGATGGCCCTGGTCATCTGGGTGTATTCCGACATGCCGCCGATCCCGGCGATCAGGTTGAGCGGCAGGAAGATGATGCTGAGTATGGTCAGCCGGTAGATGACCTTGTTCTGGTTGATGTTGACGAAACCGACCGTTGCATCCAGCAGGAAGTTGATCTTTTCAACCAGGAACGAGGTGTGGCCGTCCAGTGACTCGATATCGCGCAGGATCTGCTGCACATCGTCAAGTTGCGGCTGGGAGAGCTTCTTGGTGCGGATCAGGAAGGTGAGGGCACGCCTGGTATCCATCACATTCTTGCGGATTCTGCCGTTCAGGTCCTCCACTTCAGAGATATCCGCAAGGTTGTGGGCAGCTTCTTCGTCAGTAAGTGCTTCCCCCGAAAGATGTTTTCCCACTGATCCCAGAGCGGTATAGATCTCTTCCAGAGAGTCGGCCGAGTACTCGGCATCCACGGCGTACAGGTCCAGCAGCACATCCATGCCGTCGGTCACATAGCCGGCCTGCATCCGTGCACGCAGTCGCTGCAGACGGAAGACCGGCAGCTCTTCCTCGCGGACTGTAAAAAGGGTCTCTTTGTAGAGAATCAGCGCCACCGGAACGTTCCGCGAATCCCCCTCCCGGTCCAGAAGAAAGTCGGAATGCAGGTGCATCTCGCCGTTTTCCTCAATGTAGAAACGGGCGCTGGTCTCGATATCGGTCAGGTCCTTCGGGTCAGGCAGCTCGATGCCGAACCGCTGCTCCAGCTTGCGGCGGTCAGCCTTGGTGGTTGCCACCATGTCTACCCAGACCGGCTGGATTCCTTCAAGGTCATCAAGGGAGGTAATCGTTGTCTGCTGCAGACGACCGTTGGCCAGCTCAAAGGCGTTTACCTGGCAGTCGCTGCTCAGCGCCATACTCTGGGCAGACAGCAGCTCACGGGTCCCTTCCGATACCTCGGCAAGGATTTCGTCAGTACGTTTGGGATCAATCTGTTCCCAGACCATGGAAAGGCTTTCAGGCGGCAACGCCTCCAGAATTCCGGCCAGTGCAGAGGTTTCCTGCGCGGCAAGCAGAGTCCTCAGTTCGGCCTTATGCTGTTTGTGCAGCGTTGACTCCACCAGTTCATGACGCGGCATCTCCTGACGGCGTAGCAGGTCTTCTGCCAGCAGCTGGCGTTCAAGCAGGGTCTGGACGGTTTTAAGGGACATCTGAAAGGCCTTTTGTTTGTGATGAGCGGCGAGTAACTGACAACGGGGTTATAGCAGATCAGAATTTCTTTCCGATATAAAAAACATACCCGTAAAATGCTTTGTACCGGGCATATAACGCTGCCTCACGCCGTTCGTTTGCAATAAACCGTTCAGCGGCGGCATTTCCCGCATGTTTTTCCAGAAAAGCTGTTTGCGCAGCTGTCTGCGGCAGATAAAAATGTTCTGTCCAGCAGTTTTCCGGCAGGATAAAGGCAGCAACCGGAACATAACCGGCCCGTTGCAGCTGTCCAACCTTGTTCGCAACGGTATCTATCTCAGGATAGGCGTCCTTCCAGAACAGCTCTATTTCCTCCGGCCTCTCTTCAGTGAACCAGGATGCCTCTGAAACAGCAATATATCCTCCCGGCTTCAGAAACTTTCGCCACTCTTGCAGGCCCCGCTCAAAACCGATGTTGTAGATCGCCCCTTCCGACCAGAGCAGATCCAGCTCATCATTCCGGAAGGGAAGACTATCCATTGAACCGACAATGCCGCATACCCGTTGCTGCAGATTGTGCTGTTTTGCATTGGCGTTGAACAGATCGATAAAGGTCGGGAACAGATCTATGCCGGTTATATGACCAGAGGTGTGTACAGCCAGCGTCATGGTCTGTCCGCCGGTTCCGCACCCGATATCGGCAATCCTGGCGTTGTCTGTCAGGCCATCAATAAAGCTCAGAGCCCTGACCGTTACCTCAGGGCTGCCGGGCCCCTGCCGTTCCAGAGTGGAAAAATATTCGCAAATCAAGGCAAAATCGAAATCGTGGATTGAGGTATGCTCATCAGACATGGTGACTCCCTGTCAGGTAGTTTTACAACCGTTGCCTGTACTTTTCATGAGTAGTTAGCAATCATTCGCAGATATCTTAACAGACAACCGTCGGTCTGCAAGGATGAGATACCGTTGCGGTTTTTGTTGCAAGGCTGTGACACACAAGAGGCATACAATCGAACTATGCCGGCAGCTGCAGAAACGTGAGTTGCTGCCTGCTGATTACTCTGTCACCGTCGCACGCAGTATCAGATACAGTACCAGAGCTAGTATCGGAACGGTGATCAGCCAGGCAAACAGTGCCTTGAAGGTCAGCCAGAGCAGCAGTAAGAATGCGCCGGAAAAACCGGTCTTTGCAAGATTTGAAAGTTGATCAGGCAGCGTGGTTGGTCCCCAGGGAATCAGGAACAGTCCCAGCTTGCAGAACGGAACAAGGAGGGCTATCTGTGCCGGATAGAGCAGATAGTTGACAGACTGCAGCACCAGATGATTGAGCTTGTAACGATGAGCCAGCCAGAAACAGATCAGGGAGGTACCCCAGACCAGCGGCAGCAGCCCCAGCGCACCGCCGATACAGAGTGTCCGGGCAAGCCGGCGCGGGGATAGCCCGCTGGTTGCGATCGCTTTACAGCGTTGTGTCAGAGGGAGTAAGAGCTGCTGCCGCAGCAGACAACCGACAGACTCAGATCCGGTCATGGTGGACATGGAAACTGAGTGTAGCACCGGTCACGGTACTCCGCCCGGTGTAGAGGAAAATGACCAGCCAGACCCCCTGCAGAAACAGCAGCATACCCGGCTGCCAGAGCCCCTGCAGCCCTACTGTGAGAACCGCCGGCGGCACGGCACCGGTCTGTAGCAGAGCAGCCACGAACACGGCATACACCAGCCCGGCAACCCCCATGATCTGATAGGCAGAGATCCTACCTTCACCACGATAGTCCGCCCTCAGCGTCTCCGAGTAGGTTCGCCAGCCCTGTGTGGTAATCACTGCCACCAGAAATGCAGCGGTATGATGGGATGTCAGAAACAATCCCGTGGCAATCAGACCGCAGACAGTGTAAAGCACTGCTGTCAATGCCTGCACCGGAACCACCTCTACTCCATCAAGCTGATCAGCATAGGCGATCTTCTTGGTGCTGCCCATAAAGACAAATCCCCTTCCCTTGAACAGTCGGGCCGGCAGACCGGAACCTTCTGCCACCGGTTTTCCATAGCAGCACCCGAAGCTGACACAGGCCAGCCGTCCCAGCCCTTCGCCAAAGGTATAGGCGATCGCTATTGCCGCCCAGGCTGCCATCAGTGGTATCTGTACATTAATCCGCGGGCCGACAAGGAGGTTGATCGCCATAATCACTATCGGCGTGATGATAATCCCCACAAAAACAGCGCCCCCCACCGTGAAGGTGTGCGCCTTTTTCTCCACCAGCCGCGCCACCAGGCGAGAGGCCGGCACGCAGCAGCCCAGCATCACCACAGCAAGCAGAGCTGTCACTGCAGGCGTTATCCCCACCGATCCCAGCAATATAAGCAATACCGCAACTGCTACCAGATAGGCATTGGCAGTCAGTAGTCCATACCAGGTAATGTTGACTCCCTGCCAGCTTCCCGTCTCATTTTTATGCCCGGGCACCGTAGCAACGATCTGCCAACGCTCCGCAGGCAGATACCGGAACCCCCACCAGAGATACAGCGCAAGCATAATCGTAACAGTTCCCAGCACAATCAATGTGGACATTGGCACCTCCCGGAATCGGTTCTGAGTTTCCTCACCGTAAGCCACCAGCGCTACGGCGCGGTTCCGCTTGTGTTACATTTGTGTAAACTCTTGATTTTAGAGGCTCAATTCCTTTGAGGCGCCGGTTTGATGTGGTATGTACACAGTACTACATTAGCTCTGCAGCAAGGAAATTACGATGCAACAACTGGTGACCCCCTACTATCTCCTTGACGAAGCCAGGCTGAAAATAAACCTCGAAAAAATCAGGACGGTGCGTGAGGAGTCAGGTGCTAAGTCGGTGCTGGCCCTGAAATGTTTTTCAACCTGGTGCGTCTTTGACCTGATGCGTCAGTACATGGACGGCACCACCAGCAGCTCGCTGTTTGAAGCGCGCCTGGGTCATGAAAAATTCGGCAAGGAGGTGCATGCCTACAGTGTTGTTTATGCTGAAGATGAAGTTACTGCAGTCTGTGACTTTGCCGACAAGATCATTTTCAATTCCGTTTCACAGCTGAAACGGTTTTACGATCATGCGCAGGGGCTGAAGATCGGGTTGCGGGTCAATCCCGGCATCAGCTGTTCCCATTACGATCTGGCTGATCCGGCCCGCAGATATTCACGGCTGGGGGTCACCGGCAGGAGTGATCTGCTTGAGGCGGTCCCGTTGATAAGCGGGATGATGTTTCACTTTAACTGCGAAAACGACGATATCGGCAACATTGCGGCCGCCATCGAGCAGATCGGCACCAGCTACGCTCCCCTGATGGAAGCTATGGAATGGGTCAGCTTTGGCGGCGGCATCTCCTTTACCAGGCCGGACTATCCGCTGGAACGGTTCTGTGAAGTGCTGAAACAGTTCAGCCGGAAGTACGGGGTACAGGTTTATCTTGAACCGGGAGAGGCGGCCATTACCGGTTGCTGCGAACTGGTAACCACCGTGCTTGACCTGGTGCACAATGAGGTTGAGATCGCCATTGTTGATGCCTCGGTTGAGGCCCACCTGCTGGATCACCTGATCTATCGGACAAATCCGCAGATCGCCTCCCCCGGTCCCGGCATGCATCAGGTCATGATTGCCGGGCGCTCCTGTCTGGCTGGTGATGTTTTCGGCAGCTACGGGCTGGATCACCGGTTGAAGGTTGGAGATGAAGTGCGGATAGCCGATACGGCGGGGTACACTATGGTCAAGAAAAACTGGTTCAACGGTGTCCCGATGCCTTCAATTGTGGTGCGCAGGCTTGACGGCAGCGTGGAGCTGGTACGCAGCTTCGATTATGACGACTATACAGGCAGTCTATCTTAAGGAGGTAAGGAGATTTATGAAAAAAAACGTGCTGATTATCGGCGCCGGTGGTGTGGCCCATGTTGCCGCCCACAAGGCGGCAATGAACAACGATGTGCTGGGTGATATCTGCATCGCATCACGAACAGTGGACAAATGTGACGCGATCATTGAAAGCGTCATCCGCCGGGGACATCTCAAGGACCCGGCCGGCAAGCTCTATTCGGCCCGGCTGGATGCACTGGATATTCCGGCAACCGTGAAGCTGATAAAAAAGACCAAGTCCGGTATCGTGATCAATCTCGGGGCGTCTTTCATCAACATGTCGGTGCTGGAGGCCTGTATCGAGACCGGTGTTGCCTATATCGATACCGCCATTCACGAAGAGCCGGACAAGGTCTGCGAAGAGCCCCCCTGGTATGCCAACTACGAATGGAAGCGCAAGGAGCGCTGTGATGAAAAAGGGATTACCGCCATCCTGGGGGCCGGTTTTGATCCCGGTGTGGTCAATGCCTACTGCGCCCTGGCGGTCAAGCGTTACTTTGACACCATCGACACCATCGACATACTGGATGTGAATGCCGGCAGCCACGGCAAGTATTTCTCCACCAACTTTGACCCGGAGATCAACTTCCGGGAGTTTATCAAGGTCTGGACCTGGATTGATCGCCAGTGGAAGGAGTACCCCACCCACTCCGTCAAGCGGATCTATGACTTCCCGGTTGCCGGCAAGCAGCCGGTCTATCTGAACGGCCATGACGAACTGCACTCACTCTCAAAAAATATCGATGCCAACAGCATCCGGTTCTGGATGGGGTTTGGCGATCACTACATCAACGTCTTTACGGTGCTGCGTACCCTCGGCTTCCTGTCGCACCTGCCGGTAACCCTGACCACCGGACAGGAGGTGGTGCCGCTCAAGGTAGTCAAGGCGCTGCTGCCCGATCCGATGACCCTGGCCCCCGGCTATACCGGCAACACCTGCATCGGCAACTTTGTCAAGGGATGGAAAGACGGCAAAAAACGGGAGGTGCTGATCTATCAGGTCTCTGATCACAAGAAATGCTATGAAGAGGTTGAGTCACAGGGGATCAGTTATACCGCCGGAGTGCCGCCGGTCGCGGCAGCCATGCTGGTGGCGAGCGGCGAGTGGGATGCGAAGAAGATGGTCAACGTGGAAGAACTGGACCCGGAGCCGTTCATCGCCATCCTTGACCGGATCGGCCTGCCCACTGAAGTGAAGGAGATCAAGCCGGGCAGTAAAAAATCCTTTAACGGCGAGGTCAGGTCGCTTGAAGAAGAGCTTGCCGATTCAACCGCCACGGTCACCGTATCTGCCGCAAACCCGATGATCGCCCTTGCGCCGCGTAAACCGGCCAAGCAGAAAAAAGGTAAAGCTGATTCGGATAAGCCGAAGAAGGGGAAAAAGAAGGATAAATAGCAGGTAAACCGGTTCCTGCGGAATGCACAAAGCCGGATTCCCGAACAGGGTTTCCGGCTTTTAAAATCCGGCACCCGCACGCAACGTTCTACAAACCGGCATCAGGCACGGTTGCAGCCTTGTACCGCATGATCGGCGCAGTTTTTCAGTTCGGTTATGCCAATCTCCCGCAGGTGTTTATCTTCATCCCGGCAGAGACGGGTGAGCAGTTCCACCCATTCATGCTTTACCGGAAGATCCGGAAAACGTTGTCTTCTCATCTCTTGTGCGATTGCAGCGTATCGTTCAGTCTGTATGGTCATGGCCCAACCTCCTTTGTTTGCCTCTGCTGATTAACGATTGACATGTACAACCTGCGCCGGCGGAAAACCGTTGAACCAGGTTGATGATGCGCCGCTGTAGGCACCGATGTTTTTACTGTAGAGCAGGTCACCCCGCTCCAGATTGTACGGCAGTTCTTCCGACATGGAAATGACATCCAGGGCGTCGCAGGTTGGACCGAAAACGGTACAGATCTGGGTTGGACCGCTTTTTATCGATTGCAGATGATAGTGGCAGTGGTCAAAAATTATGCCGGAGAAGGTGTGATAGACGCCGTCGTCAATATAGTAGCAGAGCTTGCCGTCGCGGAGCACCTTGCCGATGATCTTCGCCACAGCGGTTCCTGCGGTTGCCACCATGAACCGCCCCGGTTCGGCAAGAATTTCGATTTCCGGGGGAAAGAGCCGATCCAGTTCGGCATTGATCTTCCGGGCCAGCTCGCTGAACGGCTTGACGGAATCATCGTAGGGAGCAGGAAAACCGCCGCCGATATCAAGCAGGTTCATCTTGTCGTAACCCCGCTCAACTGCCTCTTTGAAGATATGTGAAGCAAGATTGAGGGCCTGGACGAAGTTTTCAAAGTTGGTGGTCTGGCTGCCCACATGAAAGCTCAATCCTTCAACCGTCAGCCCCTGCCGGTCGGCCTCAAGGATCAGGTCAACCGCCTCTCCCGGCCCGGCGCCGAACTTTGAGGAGAGCTCCACCATGGCACCGGTATTGGGAACCCTGATCCGCAGTACCAGGCCGGAATGCGGGGCGTACTGCCTGATCTTGGCGATCTCTTCGCGGTTGTCAAAGGTAACCAGCGGCTTATAGCGGTCAAGCTCAACCAGTGTTTCATTAGCCTTGATCGGGTTGGCATAGATAATCTTGTCCCAGATCCAGTTCTGGCGTTCCTGCTCAGGCATATCCTTGATGATATCGTAGACCACCATGAATTCAGGCATGGAAGCCACATCAAAGCTTGCACCGGCCTCAAACAGTGTCTGGACAATTGCCGGGTCAGGGTTGGCCTTGACCGCGTAATAGGCTTGAACACGGGGGAGGTGTTGTTTGAAGAAGGCATAATTGTTACGCAATTCCTCATGGTCAATTACAAACAACGGGGTTCCTCGGGTTTCTGCAAGCTGCTGCAGCTGATCTGGGGTGATCATGCCAGGCTCCTGAAACAGTGGTAGTCTCACACAACATGGTCAGCAAGAACATGCGGAAGACAACCGTACACGGCGCGTATGACAGCAGTATGAAGAGTGTGTGAGGATTTTGTAACATCTGCCCCGGACGGTCAGCGGTTGAGCATGAATTTTTTCTGCAGATTACGGGTTTGCAGGAGTGTGCTGTAACGTTCTGCAGGAGAGGGCGCCTTTGTCAGGATAAATGACCGTGCATTTTCTGCCATCAGTGAGAGCAACAGGCGATTGCTTATCAAGTTCTCTATCGCCTCAATCAGTGCATTAGCATCTCCGGCGTTGAAAATCAGACCGGTCTCACCCGGAATCATCAACTCCTGCGGACCACCGGCGTCAGAGACAATCACCGGCAGACCGGATGCCTGGGCCTCAAGCACAACATTGCCAAAGGTATCGGTTGCGCTGGGAAAGACGAACAGATCCGCCGAGGCGTAGGCCCGCTGCAGCTCTTCCCCCTCCAGATAACCGGTAAACCGTACCGGATAACCGGCAAGGGATGCCTCCATCTCATCGCGATAGGGGCCGTCACCGATGATTGCCAATGACAACTCCCTGCCTTCGTCAACAAGCCTGCGAAAGGCACCAACCAGCAGATCCAGCGCCTTTTCTTTTGACACACGCCCCACGTACAGCAGGGTAACGGATCCGGTCAGGCCATGATCAAGCCAGAAACGTTCACGTCTTTTGTCCGGAGAGAACTGTTCCGTATCCACCCAGCGGGGCAGCGGCTTCATCTTTTCCAGCGGCAGACCATGCGCCAGCAACTGATCCCGGGTGCCGGTGGAAGGAACCAGCACCTCTTCCATCTGGTTGTAGAACCAGATCATGTAACTCCAGGCGGCCTGTTCAAGAAATTCGTCATTGGTCAGGCTGCCCACATACTGGGGGATATCGGTGTGATAGGTGCCGGCCGCCGGAATATCCATCAAACGGGCAATCAGCAGCCCCAACAGCCCCATGGTGCCGGGGGTGCTGATATGGATCCTGGTGATCCCCTGCTGCTCGATGTACTGCATGACATCCAGAATCGGCGGAAAACTGAGCTTCAGTTCCGGATACTCCGGCAACACGAAGTCTCCCACTGCCGGAAAATGCTTGACCCCTTCCGGTACGGCGCTGTTTCCGTTGCCACAGGTCAGCACGGTCAGATCAACGCCCCGCTCGCGGGCGGTGCTGATCAGCCGGCGGATGGTTATGGCAACGCCGTTGATCTCATCAAGCGTATCGGTAAAAAGCGCAATCTTCTCGCCGCCATCCGGAAACGAAATCTCCGGAAACAGCTCCACAATGTCGTGAACAAGCTCCTTCCCCTTGTGCTGGTGATGAAACGCCAGATAGTAGGGGGAGATCAGCAGGTGAACCAGACCGATGGTGCCGGCTGCATTCAGGTATTCAAAGAACCCGGATTGCATCGAGAGCGACATCAGTCTGGTGGTGTACCGGTAGAGGATCCGGTTTACCAGTCGGCTGGTTACCATAAAAATCTTGGTATTCAGGTTTGCAGCGTTGATCTCTGCCAGAAATGCATCGTCATTCAGCAGCCGGCAGGCTTCACTGTCCAGGATCTCTTCAAAACTCTTATCCCTGCTGTCCTTTTTTTCCGGCAGATTTTTGAGCACAAACAGCCGGATCTTTTCAACAAAAGAACCTTTATCCGTACCGACATTGAAGAAGCGGTCCAGCAGGGCACTGACAAAGGGGGTCGAGCTGCGCCTGCGTTCACCGAACCGTTCGCGGTAGAAGCTGTGGGCGATGCCGTACAGGCTGTGGGCCATGGTCAGTGGCCCGCCGTCTTCACCGTCGGCCCAGGTCTGCCGCCCGGCAACGGCAGCAGCAAATGACTCCGGTGTGTCGCCCTGATGACTGCAGGTATGGGCCCTGGCAATGAACAGACCGCCGTGGTCGTCAGACCCCCCAACCACCCCCTTCAGCCAGGGGGTTGGTCCGACCGGCAGTTCAGGATGTTTGTCCGCCAGACGCTCCATCAGCGCAGGGGTAAGGGAGCTGATCAACTGTGCGGTAAAATGGTTGAACCGTTGGGCGCGGCAGCCGTTTTTAACCTCAAAGACATCAAACATCAGCAGACATTTTTCAATGATATCTACCGTCAGTTTGTCGTTCTGGGCATAGAGAGGATGGGCCAGAAAATGGACAATCCGCTCCTGGCGCAGGTATGCCGTCAGTTCATGGATATTCTTGCGCAGCCGCAGAATCTCGGCAAACTGCGTCTCGGAGATATGCAGCGTTACCAGATGAATCTTGCAACCGTTTTCCGGAAAATGACTCGTGATCTCCGAGCTGATAAAGGTGTTGGGAAGATGGGCGATCTCAAGGGCGCCGGTAATCGTGTTGTGGTCGGTTATGGTTACAAAATCTATCCCCCGCGCCAGGGCGTTCTGGTACAGGTAGCGGGGCGAGCTGTAGCTTTCGGGCACATTGAATTTACGCATGGCCCAGTAGGTCGGCTTGTTGGAGTGGCTGGAGTGCAGGTGGAGATCGGCTCTGTAGGTTTTCATCGTATTTTCCGTGATCTGATGCCGTTCATTATGGTTGTTGGCCTATTCGGATTGTTGCAGCTAACCTAGCAGCTGATTGTGACGATCCGGTTGTTGTTGTGAAAAGATCTTGTGCAGAATGTGTCCCGGCAACTATGGCTGACGCCAAAGAAGACTGCCCATCCCCAGGGTCCTGCCGAAATCCCACAGGTTCATAAAGAGCGGGTCAAACCGTTCATGGCGTACCTGCGCCTCGTCCCGCTCCCAGAAAAAGAGCCGTGCCGTGGGATAGAGATAGCCGAACTGATAGGCGGTCAGGCTGGTCCGGCGTGTTGCCAGCAGCTCAACCGGGTAACGGTAGCGGGACTCCTGCTGTCTGACCAGAAGCAAGGCCTGTCTCCGCACCACCTCCGCCTGCTTCAGATATGCGTCACAGGCCGCTTCCCCCCCCATACTGTCCCGTCGCTTGGCAATCAGCGCCTGCATGGTCAGGTTGCGGTGCCGGGCCCGCAGTGCCGTTACCTGCAGCCCGGTGATCAGCTCATCTGCAAGGGAGACCTGATACGAAGACAGGCTGTGAAGCTTTTTCAGCCGGATGATCCGGCTGCCCAGATGCCCGGTGATCTGCTGCATGGCGGCAGCATACTGCTCAAGATCTGCCAGAGACCCCTTAAGCGCTGCTGCCGGCTCGGTATCCCCGGCCTTCTTCAGCAACCGGCGCAGGGGTACCTCGGGATCAGGCTGGAACGGCAGGTTAAAGGGGGGAGGCAGTTCGGCAAACGGGGTGGCCGCCGCCATCAGGCGCAGCAGCTCCTTGTCTTTCAGGTAACGGTTCTGCAGGGTCAGAGCCTGCTGCCACAGCTGCTGCAGCCTGGCGTCCGGATAAAGATCCGCAAGCCGTGACAGCGGTCCGTCCGGCCGCTGACTGCCGTTATCGCTGTACTGCCAGCTCCAGCGTGCAATGCTCCAGTCCACCAGCCAGTAGCCCCACTCCCAGCCGGTGCTGAAGGTCAGATGACCGGAGGCCCCCAGCAGTTCCATAACCCTGAGGTCGTGCCAGCGGCTGTCCAGGTAAGGCAGCAGCAGCAGCGGCACCGAGCTGTCAAACCCGACCCAGTAGGATGACTCCGGCCAGTACCAGGTCTCCCGCACGGCGGCCTCCTCTCTGGCTGCATCCAGCATAAACTGCTGATTCCGGTTGCCGTAGACCGGCGCCTTCGGCTCTGAGACGGAATAGCACATAACCGTATGGATCAGGATGCCGCTTGCCGGGCAGAGAGGTCGCCGCACCTTTTTCCCTTTGTCCTGGCTGATCACGTGGGTGGCGTAGAGTAATTTCCGCCTGTACTGCCCGGTAACCAGCTGTTCCAGATGTCTCTGGGCCGTGGGCAGAAGCCTGCTGATCAACGGCAGATGCTCACCCATCATCGATTCCAGGGTAATGAAGTCCCACGGCACCTGAAACAACCAGGCCAGGGTCTCTTCAACCTGACGTTTATAGGAGGGGACGGGGCGCAGCAAGGTGATGGCCTGAAACGCCTGCTGCTGCAGCATTGCCAGAGAGATCTCTACTCCGCAGCTGATACCGCGTTCATGGGCGTACTCGACAATTCTCCGTATATGGGGAATCCATGCTAAGCGGTCAACCTCCCGCAGCAGGAAAAACTGAAAACTGTTCTGGCCGTTGCGGGCCAGCCAGTCAAGGTAGGCTGCCACATCCTGAAAGGCTCCGGGCAGGTGGGGGTTGTGCAGCTGTTCCGTCAGTTCCATCGGGTGCAGGGTATGCAGGTGGAACCCCTGATGGGGGAAGCGTGGTTTGCCGCTGAAGCTGAATACCGGCTTCAACGGCCAGTGCCGGTAGGTCGGGACAAGCGTCTGCCGTGGATGCACAAATCTGATGCCGAGCTGTTCCTGCAACAGGCCATACAGTCCGCAGGCAACCGCTTCAGGGGTGGCCGCCGTAAGCTGCAGCACGGTCCTGTTGCCTGTTTTGCGTGAGTCCCAGTGATATGAGCGGTCAGACAGGGACCGCGTTGCCTCTTCGTCGGCTTTGACCGTTGTACGGTTCCTTTTCAGTTCCGGCAGCTGCAGGGTGATCCCGGCATGGGGACAGTTGAGCGCAGTGACCGCCCCGGGAAATGCCCGGGACAAGAGGGCCAGGGTATCATCAATGGCCCGTTTGGCCGTCGGGTCGGCAAGCAGTGCAGCAGAAGCCTGGATTGAAAGGGTCGTTTGAGCGGCAGAGGCTCCGGTCGCAAAGGTCTGCAGCAGGAGCATGCAGAAGAACAGCAACCGAAGGAGGTGGATGGCCTGTTTCCTGCTAGACGATGATGCGGCAGACATCATGAACCGCCGACAGCTTTGCCGGACTGTACCCCACAAAATCGCCATCAATCTGAATCGGCCGGTAGCCTCGGATTTCGACTTCCTGACACGCTATCCGGTGAATACGGCAGCTTGATCCGGCCCTGCCGCGCACAAGGTCAAGCGCCGTTCCCAGATAGGCGCTCCGACCGGTACTCTGAATACAGGCTACTACCAGACCGGGCGAAAAGAGGTCGCATTCAGGAGCAAGCACAAAGTTTCCGCCATACCGGGAAGCATTACAGACCACAGCGGTATGGCAGGTCACAGACTCTGTTGACGTAACGACCTCAAGCGTATCCGATTCCCAGTTGAAGCTGTTTTTCAGGGCAGAACGCAGATAGGCCCCCTGACGCAACAGTGACTTTTCCGTATCACACACATCCCGCACTACAGCGCCGTCAAGGCCTATACCGGCCATCAGCGCAAAGCGGTAGCGCAGATTGAACAGGTCCAGCCTGCCTGTGGTCATCGGTCTGCTGGTTCCCCGTATGATCTTCTGTACACTGTCAGACACTGACCGGATACCCTGCTCTGCAGCCAGTACATTGGAGGTGCCCAGCGGCACCACCCCAAGTACCGCGCTGCCGGGAATCAGGCAGTTAAGCACCGCATTGATCGTGCCGTCACCGGCGGCAACAAGAACAGTCGGGTGATCATCGCTGTCGTACATCGCTGTACAGCAGGCGCGCACATCTTCGGGAGTTCTGACCGTATAAAGGGTTGGTGTAATACCTGCAGCCGCAAGGCTGTCTGCCACCGTACGTATCCGTCTGGCGGCATACCTGCCTGAATATCGGTTTGCAAACAGAAAGTGTCCCATGATGCTCCGCTACGGCTGAATTATTGGAAAAGGGTATTCGGACAAGGAAGAGGCTGTTACCTGACAGCCGTTGCCAGCAGTGAGCGTACCTTGATATCGGTCTCAACCAGTGACCGGCCAAACCCCTGGCTGAAGCGGCTGGTCACCCCGCTGCGTGACTGGTTCAGCTGCAGGTCATCGGCAAATCTCACCCTGCCTGGTTGAAACAACAGGATATCGGTGCTGCTGCCGGGACGGTAAAGGCTCTTGGGCTGCCCCTTTTCCAGAAACAGACCGATACCGACCTGCTGCGGATTGTTGTACTCAACGGAACTGTAGGCCTGCACAATGTCGCCGATCATCAGCGCCACCACCTCGATCATCGCCACCAGCCCCACCTTGCTCCCGCCTTCAACATCGGTGTCTATCACCGTTACCACCCGTTTGTTTTTGGAATAGGGGGTGGCCACGCTGACCACAGCAGCCGGGTTACAGGAGTGGTAGACTCCGTCAAGGGAGTAGAAATCAATCACCTGTCCTGCCACCGGGGTATGATTGTAGTGGTACTTGTCCGGGGTCAGTCGGAAGATGGCAAAATCACCGTTGCTGAAGGCATCCAGCCAGATCCGCCCCTTTGCCCCCAGGAGCTCTTCGAAGCTGAAAAACTTTTCCTTTAGAAAAAAGAGTGACTGCTGCTGGAGTGAACCGATCAGTACCCGTGCATCGGCAGGTGAGACAACCGCGTCAGGATCATCCGGCATCGGACGGCAGAGCCTGTAGCGGATCCTGCGCTCAAAGATCTTACGGGCAGTATCCAGCAGCCTGGGATTGTCGTAACAGTCGTTCAAATCAATGCCGCAACGGGCAGCGTAGTTGCCTGGATCGGCCAGTCGCCGGTCAAAGTTGATCGCCCCCAGTACCGCAGAGGACCAGCTGCTGGTCAGCAGTCTGAAAAGGGCAGTGCTGTTTTCCCGTACTGTGTGGTACAGCAGCTGCACCATCCGGTCCCCCAGCAGCTGTTCGGTCACCACTTCACCGTTATCCCGCCTGATATACTGGTGCTGCAGCATCAGGTACGCTCCTTTGGACTGTAGAGGTTTGCCGGTCGTGATGTACGGTCAGCAACAGCAGGTTGATCAGGCGTTGGAGTGTCGGTATGTCCGCCCGCTCCTGGAGGATCTCCTGCCTGATTGTCGACAGGAAGCTGTCTGCGTCCTGGCCGTGCAGGGTCAGGCGCAACGCCTTGCGCAGCTCTTCATCCAGCTGCCCGGATTCCTGGTCAAACAGCCGGCAGATGCTCTGCAGCAGGTCAAAGGCCTCGCTGGTCTGCTGCCTGCGCAGGGTGGTGCGGTAATACTGCTCCGCCCCGGTGTTGAACTCACGGGCCTCGGTTCTGATGGCGGATCTGCTGCCCAGTTCTGCCAGAATACCTCCGGTCAGACGGCCTGCTGCCGAATACTGCTCCGGCTCCCTGATCCGTTGTTCAAGGTCTGCCAGGGTTTTCTGCAGTCCCATCTGCTCGATCAGATCAGCTGCATCCTGTCGCAGCAGCTGCAGCAGCGTCAGACGATAGGCGTCAACCGGTACCCGCAGATAGCCGGGATAGCGTTTGCTGGGGCGCACCCCCCGGGTTGTGCTGATGATCCGGTGCAGGAAGGTGTTAGCGGTATCTTTGCGCACAAAAAAGGTGGGCAGGCCGATGGCAGCGCCAAAGAATATCTGACGCCGTTCGCTTTCCAGTGACGGGTCATCTGGTATCTGCCGGTGGTCTATCCCCTGAGCCATATATTTGTAGGCCAGGGCGGTGATCAGGGTCTGCAGCTCTGCGGCAGGGGCCATGTCGCCGCTAAAACGTTCAAACAGGCTGTAATGACGCCCTTCAAAGCCGGAAAATCCCATTTTGGCATATTCCCGCTGCTTGTAGAGCAGATAGACCGACATCTGCTCATCAAAGACCCCCATGTCCGTCAGATCACGGCGCAGCTGGTCTGTGTTGCCTGGCTGTCCGTTCAGGGCCGGGCTGCGGTCGGTGGAGAGCAGACAGACCAGATAATCAACCAGCCGGTAATCCGGCACATAATCCCCCTTCAGCCCAAAGGCGCGGCTGATGAATCGATCCAGCGCCGGGGGGCCGAAGGGGGTCAGCGGCTGCCCGAAGATGGAAATGTCTGCCTTTTTACGCCAGCGGCGCCAGAGCATCCGCAGGTGGGTGTAGTCCAGTTCATGGGGCAGGAAGCCCAGCGCCTTTTCCGGGTGGAAATCGCTGAACCCGAGCCTGAACGGGGCCGCGGTATAGCTGCCGACAAAGAGCGGCAGAAAATGCTCCGTGATCTTGATCGTCAGGTCCCCCAGCAGCTTTTCATGGGCAGGCAGAAAACCGGAGCTGCTGTCGGCCAGCAGACCGGTCAGCCTGCGGCTGCCGATACTGATATGGGTGCCGTTGTTGGCCAGGCTGACGTTGGAAACATTGGGCAGCACCACCAGGTTGTTGAGGATGATGCCGGCATCACGCAGTTTGGCCACCGCGTTGAGCTGGCTGCGGGACAACACCTGATGGCAGAGCTGCATGTAGCGGAATTTGTCCTCTCCCTTGTCCCAGCCGGACAGGCAGGGGCTCATGAACAGCTCGCGGTAGAAACTGTCCGGTATGTGGTCGTTCAGCTCCTTCTGACGTACCGGTGGGTGGGGGGCAAAGTAGACCAGCGCCTGCTGGCCGTGCTCGATGATGCCGAAGGCCTGGTTGGCATACAGTACCAGCAGCTGGGTCAGCAGAAAACGGAGTGCGGTCTCCCGCGCAATGGCCTCCCCCATCCCGTTTTCAGGGGACAGGGAGACAACGTTGAAGGAGAAGGTCTCCGGCGAGGTGTTGTCATTCAGGTAGTGTCCCAGCAGTCGTACGCCGGTCTGACGGATCAGCTCGGGCAGGATCTGTTGCGCGCCGATCAGATCGGCCAGGGCCAGCTTGATCAGGTAGCTGATCGGCAGGCGCAGCATGACCTGTCCGTTGCTGTCCTGATAAAAGAAACGTTCGGCGTCGGCCCGTTGTCCGGCAGAGCGGTTCTGTTTATCGGCCAGCAGGTCGTGCTCCAGGGTTCG
>CAZOTC010000008.1:0-27892 GCA_964582605.1 uncultured Geobacter sp.
ACCAGATCGTATCCAGGCAACAACAGCTCTGCAACATTGTCCGGCGTCACCTGCAGCCGGCACGGCGTGGCCTGAAGGGCAGGATTGATCAGCTGCAACCGCTCGGCCATGACGACAACCTTGGGCTGACCAATCGTGGTAGTCAACGCATGGAGCTGCCGGTTGAGATTGCCAGCCTGCACCGTATCACTGTCGATCAGCGTCATACTGCCCACACCGGCCCGGGCCAGCGCCTCGGCGGCATAGCTGCCCACGCCACCGATGCCGACCACCGCCACCCGGGCAGCTGCAAGACGTTCCAGCCCTTCATTGCCGATCAGCAGGGCAGTACGGGAAAAACCGGGAGCCGGCGGCAGCAAAGCCATTGCTACTGTTCTTTCAGCAGACCGAGCAGATACTGGCCGTACGAGTTTTTGGCAAGCGGCTGCGCCAGTGTCTCCAACGCCTGATTATCGATCCACTTCTGACGCCAGGCGATTTCATCCGGCGAAGCTACTTTCAGCCCCTGTCTACGTTCGATGGTCTGAATGAACTGAGAAGCCTCCAGCAGCGACTCGTGGGTTCCGGTATCCAGCCAGGCGTAGCCGCGCCCCATCAGCTCAACAGACAGCTGCTCCCGTTCCAGATAGACCCGGTTGACGTCCGTAATTTCAAGTTCGCCCCGGGCTGACGGCCTGATTGACTTTGCAATCTCCACCACCTGTTCATCGTAGAAATACAGCCCGGTTACCGCATTCCGCGATTTCGGTGCAGCCGGTTTTTCCTCAATGCTTACCGCCTTGCCGGCCTTGTCAAAGGCAACCACGCCGTACCGTTCCGGATCGTGGACAGGATAGGCAAATACCGTGGCCCCGGCTGTCCGGGCATCAGCACGTTTCAGCAGTGCCGCCAGATCGTGTCCGTAGAAGATGTTGTCTCCCAGCACCAGGGCACTGGGGCCGTCCTTGACAAACGACTCGCCGATGATAAAGGCCTGGGCCAGCCCATCCGGCGACGGCTGCACGGCATAGCTGAAGCTGCAGCCCCACTGGGAACCGTCTCCGAGCAACTGTTCAAAGCGGGGGGTATCCTGAGGGGTTGAGATGATCAGAACCTCCCTGATACCGGCCAGCATCAGGGTTGTCAGCGGATAATAGATCATCGGCTTGTCAAATACCGGCAAAAGCTGCTTGGACACCACCATGGTGGCCGGGAAAAGCCGGGTACCTGACCCGCCGGCCAGAATAATTCCTTTGCGTTGCATACTGTCACCTTCCTCTTTTATACAGGCAGTTTCCGGCATCTGGTGCCGGGGTATCACGCACTCCCTGACAGGAGATCGTTTGCAATTGCAAAGATCTCCTGTTCTGAAATAGTGGTCACCGAATAATCGGTCACATCAGGCTTCACCGGATTGGGAATCGTGTCGGTGACGATTACCCGGTTGCGGTTGTTCGGTGGAAAGCAGACCGGGGTTGCGCCGAACAGCGTGATTGAGGGCACACCGCACCCCAACGCGATATGTGTCGGCCCGGAGTCGCCGCCAATCACCAGGGCGACACGCCCGATCAACGCCTTCAGTTCACCTATGCTCAGACGCGGCAATACCGTTACCCGGTTTGAGCGCTCCGCTACGGCCAGAGCGGCCCGGTATTCCTGGTCGTTGCCGTGACAGATCAGAATGTTGACTTGCAGCAGATCTGCCAGCAAGGCAAAACGTTTCGGCGGGTAGTTTTTGTAGGGGGCGCTCGTTCCCGGAACAAAGACAACCGTTGGCGGATCTGTGGTCAGATACGGATCAGTGACCGCTTCATCCTCTTTCTTCCAGAACAGAAAGGGCTTCGGAGGACAGAACGCTTCAGCTGAATACTCAATCGACAGGGCAGCTGCCGCCAGATTCAGATAACGCACCATGGCAGGCAACGCCGTCGGTATCGTATAGGCTTCCTTGTACCATAACCCGGCAAGTGCCTCTTTTCGACTTCTCCGCGCAAATCCGTACTGATCGCCACCCGCCAAGGCCCCTGCAAGGGCCGATTTTATCATACCGTGCAGGTCAATGACCGCATCAAACGGCCCTGATTCGTCCAACAACCGATACCCTTCCATCAGACGGCCTATCCCCGGACGCTTCTTGATCGACTTCAGATCCACCGTCACCAACCGGTCAATATCTGGCTGATCTTCGAGAATTGCACCAAAACGCCGGTCGGTGATCCAGGTTATCCGGCAATCGGGATAGGCGCGCCGGACAAGCTGTAACGAGGCCATACAGAGGATAATGTCCCCAAGAGACGACAGCCTGACAAATGCCAGTTTCATCGGCTGATTTCCGCCTGGTTGTACCTTGCTGATCGGGGAGATGAAAAGCCGACTGCGGTCAGTGCCTTTTCCACTGCCTTGAAAAGATCCTCCACCGTAATACTGGCACGGCACTCCTCATCCCGGGGGCAGGTGGTATGAAAGCAGCGTGTACAAGACAATGGCGACTGGACGATCTGATGCCGGCTCCCTCTGGGACCACTGGCGTTTCCGTCACTGGAACGGTAAAAAGAGACCGTCGGGGTTCCTACTGCCGCTGCCAGATGCACCGGTCCGGTATCACCGCCAACCACCAGATCGACCTTCTTCAGCAGGGCAACCAGACTCTTCAGCGGCATCCGGTCGACAAGTCTCGCTGTTCCACGGATACCGGCTGCTATCGCCTCTGCCATGGCACGTTCCGTCTCATTGCCAAAGGTCAGCAGGATGGCCGATCCGGGGAAAACCTCGCAGACACGGGAGCCAAGCTTGCTCCAGCCGTCAACGGTCCAGTATTTGGTCTGCCAGGTGGTACCGCAGTGAAACAGTACTCGTACCCCTTTAATCCCCTGCAGGGCATTTTCAGCCGAAACTTCATCGGCACGGCTGACGGCAATGTCCGAGACCGGCTCAACATCACGGTACGGCAGTTTGGCGATATGGGCCGCCAGACCGAGACAGCGCAGACCGGCATTGTCGTCAGACGGATCAATTACAGCCGTTTCAGTGGTACAGAAGCGATTAAGCTGTTCCTGCAACAGGTGGCGGGGAAATCCGACCCGACGCTGTACCCCGCTGAGAATACCGATCAGTCCGCTTTTCAGATTGCCCTGCAGGTCAAGCAGCACCTCGTAACGGGCATCACGCAACTCATGAAGGACCGCCGGAATCTCCCGGCGGGTCTCGGCAGCAAACGGTTTTTTACGCCAGGCCCTGGTGCGGACAACATGCAAATGAGCCACAAGCGGATTACCCGAAATCAGATCGGCAAACGCCTCTTCAACCACCCAGCCCAACTCCGCTGCCGGAAAAGCCCGATGCAGATACTCAAGAACCGGCAGGGCATGCACCACATCCCCCAGGGACGAGGTTTTGATGATCAGAATCTTCACTCATCAACTCCACTTGGTAAACCGGCCATCATGGCCAGCAAGATGCCGGTCTGGGTCTGCAGAGGGGTAACCTCGGAGAGACTGCCGATACCGACAACGAGGAGCGTTGTCAGCAACATGAATCCCTGCCAGGAATCACGTTCAGGCCATGCACGCCTGAACGTGACAAACAGGAACCAGCAATAGATACCGATCCCTGACAGCCCGTAGCAGGCAGCGATATACACATAATAATTATGAGGATTAACCGATGTCAAAGACGAGTCGGGATACAACCTTTTCATCGCAACCTGGTAACCGTCTATACCTGCTCCCAGCAACGGATATGCCTTGAATATCTTGATGCCGCCCTCCCAAAAATGCAGGCGTATACCGATTGAGGTACCGTCATGTCCCAGCTCCGTTGTCCGGTGAAGCCTGATTTCCTCTGCAACCAGCTTTATCCGCTGCTGAACTGTCGGAGAAAACAGGATCACTCCAGCCATTGCTACTCCTGCACAAGCAACAAGCCAACGATTCTTCACGGCAAACAGATTGATAGCCAGCACAGGAGACAACGCAAAAAAAGCGAGGTATCCGCTACGCCCCTTGGTCATGGCCAGCGCTGCAAGATTAAGCAGTATGAGTACGATCACGACGATTTTGCCCTTGATGCACGGTGTCTTTTTAAACCAGAACGACAACCATGTCGTAGCCAGCACCAACAGCAGCGAATAGGTAATATATCCGCGAAACAGAAAATAGTCCGCCAACGTGTCCGAGTGATACAGCCCGCATGTCATCAATACAAACAGCAGAGTGGCCAGTTCTACCCCAGTAATCAAACTGAGGGCAAGCCATTCAAACCTGATGTCGCGGAAAGCCAGAGATGCCATTGCAAAACTGAGCAGCCAGAAATGACTCCTCTGCAGATAGGGATAGAGACCTGGCGACGGGTTTATGGTCCAGATCAGGCTTACCCACGGCAGGAGCATCAGTGCTGCCACAGGCAACAGCCACTGCCTTTTACTCCACCACCAGTAAGGATTTTTATACCAGACACCACTGAACAGAAAGACAGTCAGCAGCAGTACGCTGCTGCACGACGTTGCTCCTGTACCGGCAGACAGGGAAAAAAGCGTCAGCATCGCCGTTCCTGACAAAAGCAGATTCCGGGATAACGATGCAGATATGCCGTAACCTGATTCAGTCATCAGAGCTTTGGGCTTTCAGGGGAGAGTTGTCCGTAAGCCTCGCGTAAAAGCGCTGTTTTGAGCGTATTTTTTCTGTAGGGCAGATCCCTGCAAGCAGCAGATATTTGACATACTTCAGATACAGCCGAAAACGGTCCAACCTCTCCAGCACAGCTGCATGACGATCGCCGTATACCTTCCTGATATACATTCTGCGGCTTTCCTGAAACAGTTTTCCACCTGAAACCGATGTAGACTGTCCGCCAAGGTGGGTTATCGAAACATGCGGAAGCACATAGCACGGAATATCGTTACGCCAGTAGCGGTGTGCCAGTTCGGTATCCTCATAATAAAAGAAAAAATCCTCATCAAACAGGCCATCCGAAAAAAGGGAGCGACGCACCATGAAAAAAGCCCCCAGGACGCCGGGCACTGCAACCGGTGCGTCCGCCTGCGCAACCCGCCGTTTCCAGATTTTTGAGCGAACCTTGCAAACGGTATCCGAATATAGTGAAAGTATGCCGGAATGAAACACAAAGCCCTGTTGGCGGCCATTGGCACCGAGAATCAACGGAGATGCCACACCTGCGTGAGGGCTTTCCTCAAAAAACTCCCAGAGAGCAACCAGTGCATCCCGATTCAAGACAAGGTCCGTGTTCATGATGCAGGCATAGCGGCTTGCTACCGAAGCCAGACCGCAGTTCATACCACGACCATACCCAAGATTTTGGTTCGTCTGGAGATATATCAGGCGGTCACTCTGCATCCGCTCCAGCATCTCCCTGGATCCGTCGCTGGAGGCATTATCGACAACAACCAGACAGTAAGAAAAAGGCAACTCGGTGCGGCTGAAAAAATCCACCAGATCCGCCACCAGCCGGCAGGTATTGAAGTTAACCGTTATGAAAGCGATATCAACAGACACGATATACCTCGACCTGACATTACGCTCATAGAGTCCCGGCTCTCAAAAAAGCAACAAGGCACAATTAAAGGGCGGGGGAATTGTTGGACGGAAAATGCTTGACGAGCAACTCAAGCGTGTCAGGCCATGCAAAATGAGTAGCAAAATGGTCCCTTCCCTTCATCGAATAAAACTCACCAAGCTTTGGATCACTCACCAAACCTTGCAATACTGCCGCCCACTCTCCGCTGTTCTCAGTACCGGCAAGTACTCCCGCTTCCCCGAAATTTGTAAGATCATCAGCCGAAATAACTTCTCTCGTCATGATCAAGGCACAGCCGAAATAGAGTGCCTCGGTGCAAACCAGCCCCCAGCTCTCCCAACGTGACGGAAGACAGAATATTTTTGCATCGTTATAAAGTTCATACAGCTGTTTCCTGTCGGAGATGTTGCCGGTGAGCACGACCTTATCTGCAAGATGCGGACACTCGGTCTTTAACTGATCAACAGCATTTTGAAACTCTCGGGTGGCTTCACCGGCAAAAACAACATGCCACGAATCCGGCAGTTGGAGTGACTTCAGAACATCAAGCAAGAGCTCACTATTTTTCTGTTCTGTCCCGTGCCTTGCACAACAGAGTATCAGGTCCTTCTTCTCTGAATACATCTTCTGCGTTAGGCCAAGCATTTTCGGGAAATTGGTATCAAACCCGTTGGGGAGGTAGATTTTTTTGTTCGAGGGAATTTCGTCAATTGTTTCATAGACCTGCCGTGTTTCAAACGAAACCAGGTCAACCTTCTTCACAAACCACCTGAAGAAGAAACGATTATATGCCTGGGCAACAGGATTCCTCCCCGCTTTGGTGACATAGGGAAGAACTTTTTCAGTTGTATCTGCCTTTATGTACAAAAAACCGCCGGGGTTAAGCAATTTATAGAGCAGGCCTTGATAGACGCTTTTAGCGCGTATATGAAACAGCATGCAAATATCTATGTTACGTGCATTGCGCAGCAGATATAGGTACGAGCTGATCGTAAAATCAAGCTGGAGCTCGCGCATGCCGGAATCAAGATGAGTATACGTGTCACGTTTTCTGCATGCTATGGCTGAACAGTAGTTATAGTATTTTCCCAACAGATAAGGTAGTTGGCCGACATCCTTCACGAGGTGATGGTTGTACAGATTCTCGAATATCAGCACAAGCCGCTTCATTTCGTTTCCTTGCTGATACCACAGGTACAGCGGTAATCACCCGAACCGATGGATTCTTGCAACAGTCGATCATTTTCTGCCAGATTGCTTCGGCTGTTTTCCGGATGCCAGAGGTGGAATACCAGAGCGGCAAAGGGGAGCTCTCGGCGCGTCAAACCGTAGGCGTACAAACGGGCAACCAGCTCGGAATCCTCACGCCCCCAGCCGGTAATCCGCTCATTAAAACCGTTGACCGCCAGCAGGTCAGCTCTGAAGGCGGCCATGTTGCAGCCCCGCAGCCCTTTCACCCCCTGCCGTTTCATCGCCAGCCACGGCATCCTCAGCAGGTGATGACAACCCGACAGCTGCCCCTTCAGGCACTGCATAAAGGCCGCCGTAGCCCCCTGCCAGCAAAATCCCGGCGAAAGCTCCCTGCTGATCAGCATCCGTTTACCGGTCATGAAGCTGCCAGGATGCAGCGCCCGGCAGTGATCCTCAAGAAAACAGGGGTGCGGGATGCAGTCTCCGTCTGTAAAAACCAGATAATCGGCTGTTGCTGCCGCGATTGCACGATTGCGAATCTCGGCCAGCCTGAAGCCGGTGTCCTCGTGCCAGACATGCCTGACCACAAAGGGGGCCTGAGCGGCAAACCGATGCACCACGGCAGCCGTTTCCGAGGTGGAGCCATCGTCGGCCACGAGCAGTTCATCAGGCAGGCGTCGCTGAGCCCCGAATCCCTCAAGCACCCGTCTCAGATAATCGGGCGAATTGTAGGTCGATATTATTACGGCAAGGCTGTAATCCTGTTTCAATACGAAGTCCTTTTTACTTGTCTCGTCCATAGTGCTGCAGCTCCGCGCACTTCATGTAACGGTAGAAGACGCCTGCTGCATTTGAAAACGAAATCAGTACTCCGGCATAGCCGTCGAGAAAGCCGCGTTTCAAGACAAGGGTCTTGACAAATGTGGCCATGCTCTTGACAAGGGCCGACAAGGCCGTCGGCCGCCTGCCCTGCTCCGCCAGCACGTTGGCTCCCAGGCTGGAATAACTGTCAATCTTCCTGATAAAATCAGCAACGCAACCAAAGGAATGATGTTCAAGGCAACCGTTAAGAAGCCCCGGTTTAGCGTCCAACACAACCGTCTCATGGACCGGTCTGTCTGAAAAAGCCGCCTTCCCCCTGCGAAACAGACGCAATACCGGATCAGGCCACCAACCGGAATAGCGCACCCATTGTCCCCGGTAAAAATTCTTACGCGGCACCAGATAGCCGTCGTAAAGCGGATTCAGCATCACCGCCCGTATGTCGGCAGCAAGCTCGGGAGTTGCCGTTTCATCGGCATCAATCGAAAACACCCAGTCTCCTGTTGCCTTTGATAATGCCGCGTTTTTCTGTCGTCCAAACCCCTCCCAGAGATGTTCAAAAAATTTCACATTCCGGTAGCGTTCACAAATTTCACGGGTGCGGTCAACACTCCCGGAGTCAACAACAATAATCTCATCGGCAAAGCCAAGAGTCTCAAGACAGTTGGCAATATTCTTCTCTTCATTATGCGTTATGATAATAACTGAAATACTCATCAGCATATGCCTTTCAGGCAGCGGCATCCCTGAACTGCAGGCTGTGAAGCCTGCTGTACAGGCCACTTCCTTCAACCAGGTCCTCATGGGAACCGACTTCTACAATACAGCCCTTATCCAGCACCAGAATAGTATCGGCGTGCAAAATCGTGGAAAGGCGATGGGCGATGACGATAGTCGTTTTGTCCTGCATCAGGTTATCCAGGGCACTTTGGACCATCTTTTCGCTTTCCGTATCCAGGGCACTGGTTGCTTCGTCCAGAATCAGAATCGGTGCGTTTTTCAGGATCGCCCGGGCAATGCAGATCCTCTGACGTTGTCCACCGGACAGCCTCAACCCGCGATCGCCGATCGTGGTTGCGTATCCCTCAGGCAATTCGAGGATAAAGTCATGGGCAAATGCTGCTTTGGCAGCTGCCTCCACCTCTTCGTCCGTTGCATCCGGTTTACCGGCACGGATGTTGTTGGCTATGGAGTCATTAAACAGGGTTGTTTCCTGATCCACCAGGGCAAACTGTTGGTTCAACGAGTTCATGGTAACGGAACGGATGTCATGACCATCCACCCGGACAGAGCCGGAGCTTACATCATAAAAGCGCATCAACAACGCCACCAGCGTCGATTTACCGCTGCCGGAAGGCCCCACAAGCGCCACCATCTGCCCCGGCTCAACCGTCAGGATAATATTCTGCAACACCGGTTCGTCGCCATAGCTGAATGAGACATTCTGCAGCTCAACCTTGCCGCTGACCCTGCCGATCTCAATCGCATCATCAGCGTCAACAACCTTGCGCTGCGCATCCATCAGCTGGAAAACCCGTTCAGCTGCACCGGCAGAGCGTTGCAACACATTATACGCACTCTGAAGTTTCTTTACCGGCGTAAACAGCATGATCATCGCTGCGATAAATGAAAAAAGCTCGGATGCGCTCATCCGCCCCGACATGACCTGACTTCCGCCCAGCCAGACCACAGCAGCAATCCCAAGCGAGGTAATCATTTCAGAAATGGGCATCGCCAGCGACTCGTACTTGATGTATCGCTTGTATTGCCCAAGAAACGCCTGATTTTCCGCCCTGAACCGTTCTATAACCTTTTGTTCCAGACCAAAGGCCTTGATCACCTTGATCCCGGAAAACGTTTCCTGCAGTATCGCACCGATACCGCCCATCACATCCAGGCTCCGCCGGGCAGCGCTCTTGATCTTCTTTCCGATCAGCTGGGCCGGGTATATCGTTACCGGCAGTACGACAAAACAGATCGTAGCCAACTGCCAGTTTCGATAAAAGATAACCCCCAAAAGTGAAACAAATGAAATCAGATCTCTGAACAGGCCGCACACAATATTGGCCATTCCATCCTGCATCATACCGATATCATTAGTCATTCTCGACATCAGCTCACCGGAGGCTTGCCGGTTGTGAAACGCCATATCCTTGTTAATCGTACTGCTGTACAGATCGTTGCGGATATCCTGTATCGCCTTCTGACCTGCCAGTTTGATGGTGGAATCATAGGTAAAGCGACAGATGCCGCGAAACAGGAAGAGAAGCATAATACCGACCGGTACCAGCAAAAATATACCGGTATCCTTGCCCGCAAAGATCCGGCTCAACACCGGCTCGACCAGATAGGCGAAAGCTCCGTCCATCCCGCCGACCACCATTGAACAGAGGGCGGAAATAACGATCAGCCCCCAGTACGGCTTAAGATAGGCAAGCGTCCTGAACAACACCGTTTTTTTCGAATCGCTGCTATTCATTGTAATCAAACGCCTGATACCCGTGCTTTTTGACCAGCTCGTCCCGCTCGGCCGCCTTCAGGTCTTCACGTACCATCTCGGCCACCAGCTCCCTGAAGCTGATCCTGGGGGTCCAGCCCAGTTTTTCCCTGGCCTTGGTCGGATCACCAAGCAGCGTCTCAACTTCAGTAGGCCGGAAATAGCGAGGGTCAACCCTGACAATGGTCTTTCCGGTCTGGTCAGTACCGGTTTCATCTACGCCGTTACCGTGCCAGCTGATCTTTACGCCGAGTTCTTCTGCGGCCGCATTGACAAAATCGCGCACACTGTGCTGGATGCCGGTGGCAATCACCCAGTCTTCCGGCTGGTCCTGCTGCATCAGCAGCCACTGCATTTCGACATAATCCTTGGCATGCCCCCAGTCACGCAGCGCATCAAGATTTCCCAGATACAGGCACTCCTGCAGTCCCAGTTTGATGCGGGCCAGGGCCCGGGTGATCTTGCGGGTGACAAAGGTTTCACCCCGCACCGGCGACTCATGGTTAAAGAGGATACCGTTACAGCCGTAGATACCGTAGGCCTCGCGATAGTTGACCGTGATCCAGTAGGCGTACAGCTTGGCCACGGCGTAGGGGGAGCGGGGATAGAAAGGAGTGGTTTCCTTCTGGGGAATTTCCTGCACCAGACCGTATAGTTCGGAGGTAGAGGCCTGATAGAAGCGGGTCATTTTTTCCAGCCCCAGAATCCGGATCGCTTCAAGAATCCGCAATGGTCCGATAGCGTCGGCGTTGGCGGTATATTCAGGGGTCTCAAAGGAGACCGCCACATGGGACTGGGCCGCCAGATTGTAGATCTCACACGGCTGAACCGACTGGATGATCCGGATCAGGTTGGTGGAGTCGGTCATGTCGCCATAATGCAGTACAAAACGGCGACAATCGACATGGGGGTCCTGATAGAGGTGATCAATCCGGTCCGTGTTGAACAGGGAGGCGCGGCGCTTGATCCCGTGGACCTCATACCCTTTTTCAAGCAGCAGCTCTGCCAGATAGGCACCATCCTGACCGGTAATACCGGTTATCAAGGCTCTCTTCATCTGTTCATGACTCCTTTACGACTCCACAGCTGATCAGCCGCCTGCACCACATCATCGACACTGACGGCGATCATACAGCGGTGGTCGGTCGGACAGACCCGCAGTTTGCAGGGGGCACAATCAACGGGCTGACGCACGATAACAGCCTCGTCTGAACAGGGAGCGGTGCCGCCGTGATCGGTAGGGCCGAAGATTGCGACCAGCGGCACTCCAAAGGCGGCAGCAATATGCATCGGCCCTGAATCATTGGTCACAAAGAAATTACAGCGCTTGATCAAGGCCATCAGCTGCCGGACCGTGGTCTTGCCTGCCAGATTAAGGCAACGCCCCCCCAATTCCGATTCGATCACTTCGACAAGTTCCCGTTCATCCGGACCGCCAAACAGGACTATCTTTGCTGCCCTGGAGTCGGCAAGGCGGGCAGCCACCCCGGCAAACCGTTCCGGATACCAGCGTTTGGCCGACCCGAAACTGGCGCCGGCGTTGATTCCCAGCAGCAGGTGACTGCTGCTGATGCCGTGTCCGGCAAGCAGCTGCTCCGCAGCCAGGTCTTCCGCAGCAGAGGTAGTCAGGAACGGTTTCGTGACACTGCCATGGATGCCGAAAGCAGCAAGCATGCGCAGGGTGTACGCAACCTCATGTTCATCTTCACGACGCGGCTGATCCTGAAACCGCCCGGTCAACAGCAGACTGCGGCCATCAGAGGCCTTACCCAATCGCAGCGGAATACGGGCCAGCCAGGTGACCAGAGCCGCATCAAACGAGTTGGGCAGAATAACTGCCAGCTCAAACTGCTCCCGCTTCAGCTGCCGTGCCAGCCGCAACCGCCCCGGCAAACCACGATGTGAGCCCTTGCGGTCAAAGACCAGCACCCGGTCCACTGCCGGATGCTCCTCCAGCAGCTGACCCACCAGTGGATTGGCCAACAGCGTGATTTCGGCATGGGGAAAGCTCTCCCGTACAGCCGCAAGCGCCGGGGTGGACATAACCGCATCACCGATCCAGTTAACCGCCCGGACCAGAACCTTGTGTAGCTGCAGATAACCGGGATTTTTCATGACATCACCGCTAAAATGTTTACAGTATGCCTCATTCAGGGTCTGCTTGAAAGCAGTTTATCCAGCGCTGCCTTCAACGCCTGACCATCGTCAAGCAGTG
Organism: uncultured Geobacter sp.; assembly: GCA_964582605.1. Lineage (GTDB taxonomy): Bacteria > Desulfobacterota > Desulfuromonadia > Geobacterales > Pseudopelobacteraceae > Trichlorobacter. Next base: position 12,237 of record CAZOTC010000008.1, read on the forward strand.
CCAGCTCCAGCCTGACGGTTACCAACCTGTGACCCCATGCAGCACGGCAATCTGCCAGTTTTACGCCATCTTTGGCGGTTGTCAGCAACCAATCCGGCTGATGAGCGGTGACAAACGCATCCAGTCTTTCCAGGCCGCTTGCGTGGTACGGTTCATGGTCAGGCAGGGTCAGGACGGCAATAAGGCTGATTCCGAGCTGACGCAGTCCTTCAAAAAAACTGCCTGGCTCAGCAATACCGGCAAAGGCGGCAATACGCCCTTGCCGTAGCGTTTCAAGCCGCATCTCCTCACCGGAGTCCAGCAGGTTGAAACCCGTCAGGCGATGTTCCGAACAGCAGCTTGGCAGACCTGTATCGGGAACAGACTGCCCGTTCTTGCAGCGGGTAAACAGCACCAGATCTGCCCGTTTTACTGCTGAGCATGGCTCCCTCAGCAGACCAAGAGGCAGTGTCCAGCCATTACCAAAGGGGCGGGCCCCATCCAGGAGCAGGATGTTCAGATCACGATGCAGACGGATATGCTGAAAACCATCGTCAAGCACCACCAGATCAGGTTGCAGCTGTTCAAGGGCATACAACCCGGCCCGGTAGCGATCGGAACCGATCAGCACAGCTACCCCCGGCAACATCCGGGCCAGCAGGCACGGCTCATCTCCGCATTGTTCAGGCCTCAACGCCACGACAGAGCCGTTACTGACCACGGCAACCTGCCCTTCAAGCGAGCCGCCGTAACCGCGAGAGATGACGGCAACTCGGCAGCCACGACGCTGCAGTTCTCTGGCAACCAGTACGGTTGCCGGGGTCTTGCCGGTGCCGCCCACGGTGATATTACCGATCGAGATGACCGGGCAGGGTAACCGTCTGGTAGCCTGCAGGCCCAGCTCATACAGCACGCTCCTGATACGCAAGGCAAATCCATACAACAGCGCCGGCGGCATCAGGAGCAGTTTCAGACAGCAGACCACGAAACCGGAACGGCTGCCGTCAGCCACACCGCGCCACCAGACCGCAGCATTCATCGGGACAGCACCTGCTGCAGCATCTCCAGATGCCGCTCCACCGCTCCACCACTATCCCGCAACAGCTTCAAGCCGTTTGATCCAATTACCTGACGAAGCTCCGGCGTTGTCAGAAAGTCAAGTACAGCATCCTGCAACTCAATCTGATCAGCCACCTGTACACCGGCACCGTAATCAATCACCATGGCTGCAATTTCCCGGAAATTATCCATATGCGGCCCAAACAGAATCGGTATGCCGCGTGAGGCCGGTTCCAGCAGATTATGCCCCCCGGTGGGTACCAGGCTACCCCCCACATAGGCCAGGTCAGCCAGTGCATACAACTGCATCAGCTCACCCACAGTATCCACCAGCAGGACCATTCCTCCCGTGCACAGACCGGACCGGTGTGCAAGCTGCGAACGGCGTATCACAGGCACCCCAAGTCCGCTCACCAACTGTTCAACTGCTGCAGTCCGCTCCGGATGACGAGGTACCAGCACCAGCAGCAGGTCTGGAAACTGTCTGAGCGCTGTAAGCCATGCTGACAGCACCAGTTCCTCTTCACCCGGGTGGGTACTGCCACAGCAGAAAACCGCCAACAGACCTGGAATATGATAGTGCTGACGCAACTGAATACGTTCTTCCGCTGCAACCGGGCTAAACGATATGTCATACTTGAGATTACCAAGGACCCGGCTGCGCTCTTTCGGCGCGCCGATCGAAAGAATCCGTTCCAGATCCGCCCTGCTTTGCATCCCCAGACCACTGAATCGTTCCAGCACCGGTCTGAAAAACCAGGCAAATCGCCGATATCGCGGAAACGATCGTTCAGATATCCGGCCATTAGCCAGCATTAGCGGGATTTTGCGACGCTCTGCTTCAAGTGTAAAGACCGGCCAGATTTCAGTCTCCATGATTATAATCGCCTGCGGCATAACACTATCCAGAAGGCGACAGACTGCAAAGCCGATGTCAAACGGAAAGTAGGCGACAACGTCAGCCAGACCGTCTTTCTCTGCCACACTACGACCGGTCTCAGTGGTTACGGTCAACACCAGCAGATGATCCGGATAGCTCCTGCGCAGTCCCTTAAGCAGCGGTCTGGCAGCAATTACCTCACCCACTGATACCGCGTGCAGCCAGAATGTCTGTTTGCCCTTCAGCAGCTGCTTTGTCTCAGGGGACAAACTGCCGAACCTTTCAGAGAAGGCGCTCTTTCTACCTCTGCTGACGGAACGGTACCAGTGATACAGCAGGGCAAACGGTAACGCAATCAGGGTCAATAAGCTGTACAGGGCTGACCATCTCATCGAGCGAGACTCTTTTTCACCTGCCCCTGTTCTGCCAGCAACAGTGCTGCCAGAATCTGGCCGGTTAGCCAGACCACACCAAAGGCCCAGAGGCAGTCAGTCAGGAAATGCCCCCCCTGTGCAATCCGGGCGATGCTCATCACTATCCCGAATCCGACTCCGCCCCAAAGCCAGCACTGTGCAGCAAGCGGTTTTCTGTGCCGGTAGACGAACCAGGGGGTGGCCAGAAAAAATGCAGCGGAAGCGTGGCCAGAGGGGAATGAACGGCCTTTGCCGCTGATGCCGGGCTGCCAGGGCTGCAGGAACGGTTTTGCTCCACCGAACTGGACCAGGTCACGGGGACGGGGACGCCCCCAATGCTCCTTCAGGACACTGTTTACCAACAGTCCCGGTCCCAAAATAAGCAGCAATACGGTAAAAACTCCTGCCCGGCGCCATTGGTACAGATTCGGGCGCCGGTAGCTTCCGATCACAACAATCAGCCAGCCAACGGCAAGCAGTACTGCCGGAGTCCGGTCAATACGGTACAGCAGTTTCCACGGAAACTGTTCTCCGACCGGCCATCCGCCTGACTGGTAAAACAGGGACGAAAGAGCCAGGTCAGCGCCGGTATGGGCCAGCACCCCTGTGGTAATTACCAGCAGCACCAGCACCATCCAAAGCTCTGCCCAGAATCTGCCGCTCACAGTCCTTCGGTCCGTTTCCAGCGACGATGCACCCAGTACCAGCTGGTTGGATGTTGAATAATATAACGTTCTATGGCGCTGGAGTAGGTTTGCACATCAGCTGTCCAGCCCGCTTCGGACTTGTCGCCGCTAAAAACCAGCTCCGGATAGAGATCAATCACATAATGATCACCTGCATGGTGAATGAAGGCCGGAACCACCGGAATTCCGGTTTTTCTGGCCAGCAGTACCGGTGCCTTGGATGCCCAGGCCGGACGCCCCAGAAAACTGATCAGACAGCCTTCCTCCGGAAACACTGCCTGATCCACCAGCAGACCTACCGTACCCTGTTGCCGGAGTACTGCCAGCATGTTTTTCAGTGCATTATCCTTGTAAATAACCCGGTTGTCATAGCTCATCCGCATCTTTTCGACCATTGCATTCAGATACGGATTGTTTTGACGCCGGGCAACCACCGACATGGTCGATCCCAGCAGCTGTGCGTGCGAAAGCGCCATCAGCTCCCAGTTACCGCAGTGGGCAGTCAGCAGGATCATCCCCTTGCCTTTGGACCGTGCGGCATTGTAATGTTCTATACCCCTTAACTCGGTACGATTGATCAGGGCGGCACCATGCCCGTGGTATAGACGACAGACCTCTACCAGGGCGCGCCCGATATTTCGGAACACCTCCCGGGCGATCCCTGCTGCATCCGGTATCGTGCAGGTCCAGCCCGGCTGTGTACGCATATAGTCTAGGACACGGGCAATATTGTCTTCTGCTATCCTGCGCCGTTTACCCAGCACCTGGTGCATCAAAAGTCCCAGCCCTACTCCAGCCCGCTCGGCCAACCGCTCCGGCATGAACGCCACCAGCCAGGTAAAACAGTAGAAAACCGTTATTTCAAGCAGCCAGATCAGTCGTTTCATGCCTGCGCCACCATCTGCCCGACCAGCTCTGCCATACGCCGATCTGCGCCGCCTCCCCCCAGACGTTCACGGACACGTGCAAGCTTTCCACTGCTCAGCGCAGCGTATCCTTCATCACTCAACAATGCGCCGATCTCCGCAGCAATCTGTGCAGGTGACGCATCATCCTGAATCAGCTCTTTGGCTACCGACTCACCAGCCACAATATTGCACAATCCGATATACTCCACCTTCACCAGCCGCTTGGCCAACTGGAAGGTAAACGGCGACAGTTTGTAGATGATCAGCAGCGGTGTCCCTACCAGCGCAATCTCCAGAGTCACCGTACCGGAAACCGAGACAATCGCGTCACAGGCTCGAATCAGGTCATGAATCCGCTCGCGGACAATGATAATCGGCAAGCCGCTGCCGACAAGCCAGGGGGCCAGGTCGGCTTCAGTCAGGGTTGATGCCAGGGGGAGCACAAACTGAAGATCCGGAAAGCGCTGATGCAATAGTCGGGCTGCGTCAATGATAACCGGCAACAGGCGGCTGACCTCACTTTTCCTGCTGCCGGGAAACAGGCCTGCAATCTTTCGGGTATGGTCGAGACAAAATGAGGCGGCAGCCTGATCACGATTTAGTGAGACCTCAACCAGATCAGCCATGGGATGACCGACAAAGGAGACCGGTACACCGGCCTGTTCGTAAAAAGGAGCCTCAAACGGCAAAATCACCGCCATGTGGTCAACCAGACGCTTGATTTTTTTGACCCGCCCTTGCCGCCAGGCCCAGATCTGGGGAGAGATATAGTACAGCACCTTGACGCCGACCTTTTTAGCCACCTTGGCCAGACGCAGGTTGAAACCGGGGTAGTCAATCAGGATCAACAGTTCAGGAGGATCTTCCAGCAGGATCTTTTTCAGCTTGAGAAAGGCGCTGGCAATGACGTCAAAATGCTTCAACACTTCAACCAGCCCCACCACCGCCATGTCAGCAGAGTCAACCAGAATTTCGCAGCCGGACTCACGCATCCGCGGACCGCCAATACCGAAAAAAACTGCGGCAGGATCAGTTGCATGCACTGCACGAACCAATCCTGCCCCATAGATATCACCGGAGGCTTCGCCGGCCACAATCATGACACGACGCTGCGGACTGCCTGTCATCTTACTTGATCGCCCCTCGAATTGCCTCAATCACCTGATCAACCTGATCATTGCTCATCTCCGGGTAGATCGGCAGCGACATGCAGCGGGCTGCTATCGACTCGGTCACCGGCAGAGAAACCCCTTGGCACTGCTCGGCAAAGACGTTCTGCCGGTGCAGCGGAATTGGATAGTAAATCGCGCAGGCAATCTGCTGCCCGTTCAGCGCGGCCATGATCTGGTCGCGTCTGTCGCTTAACAGGGTGTACTGATGATAGACGTGGACACCTTTGCCATCCTCAAACGGCACGGTGACAATATCCTGCAGCCCTTCCGAGTAACGGTGAGCAACCCGGCGGCGCTCCTGGTTGAAACGGTCGATATGACGCAGTTTGACTCGCAGGATGGCAGCCTGCAGATCGTCCAGACGACTGTTGAAGCCGATCACGTCATGATGGTAACGCACCTTGCTGCCGTGGTTACGCAGCATCTTGAGTGTCTCTGCCCCTTCCGCCGTGGCAGCGGTCACCAGACCACCATCACCGTAACCGCCTAGGTTCTTGCTGGGGAAGAAGCTGAAACAACCAAAAGCACCAATCGAGCCGGTCATACGGTCGGCAATGGCAGCGCCAAAGGATTGGGCACAATCCTCGATCAGCACCAGGTTATGACGTTCGCAGATGGCACTGATGGCAGCCATGTCAGCCGGTTGCCCAAACAGGTGCACCGGAATCACCGCCTTGGTTCGGGGGGTAATGGCCTGTTCGATCAGCTCCGGTACGATGTTAAAGGTTTGAGGATCAACATCCACAAAGACCGGCACGGCACCGGCATAACAGATCGCTTCAGCTGTGGCGATGAAGGTGAACGGGGTGGTAATCACCTCGTCACCCGGCTTGATCCCGGCTGCCAGAACGGCCAGATGCAGTGCATCGGTACCAGAGGCACAGCCAACCGCATGGGGGCTACCCAGATATCCGGCGGTTTCCTTCTCAAGACCGGTCACGTTTGGACCGAGAATAAACTGTGTGCTCTCCAGGGCATCCAGCACAGCGGCGTCGATTTCCTGCTTTAACTGGTGATATTGGGTCTTCAGGTCAACCATCGGTATCATGGGCATATCCTGTTCAGTGCCTGGTTTATTTTCAGCGCTGTTTCCAGCGCCATCCGACCGTCACGGCCGCTTACCTGGGGCTGCTTGCCTTCGTTGATCGCCTCCACAAAGGAACTGATCTCCGACAGCAACGGATCCGACTGCCCCAGTTCCTGCTCTTTTACCTGCACATTGGGGATACCGGGCAACAGTTCACCCTCCCCCTTTTTCGCCACCAGCACCTTCTTGTTCTGGAAATCCAGTGTCAGGTAGGCATCCCTCTGAAAGATACGCATCTTACGTTCACTTTTAAGACTGATCCTGCTGGCGGTAACATTGGCCACGCAGCCGTTTTCAAAGGCAATACGGGCATTGGCGATATCCTCTTCACCGGTAAAGACCGGGGCACCGATTGCATCGATTTTTGCAACCGGCGATTTGACCAGATGCTGGATAATCTCGATGTCGTGAATCATCAGATCCAGTACCACATTAACATCCGTACCACGGGGTTTGAACGGTGCAATCCGAACCGACTCCACGAACAACGGCTCGATCAGTACCCCTTCCACCGCCATCAGCACCGGGTTAAACCTCTCCAGATGTCCTACCTGAAAGACCAGCTTACCGGCATCGGCCAGACTGATCAGCTCGTCAGCCTGCTCAATGGTGACGGTAATCGGCTTTTCAATCAGGACATGTACACCGGCAGCCAGGAACTCCTGTGCCACCTGATAGTGATATTGGGTCGGCACCACGACACTGACCGCATCGACCTTTCCGATCAAGGCACGGTAGTCAGTAAAAGGCTGACATCCGCAGGCAGCTGCCACTTCAGCCGCCCGATCTGCATCGGCATCCACCACACCAATTAACTCAACACCTTCCAGAGCAGCATATTTCTGGGCGTGGAAGTTCCCCAGATACCCGACCCCTATGACGGCGGTACGCAACCGGCTCATCCTCTGCAGATCCCCCGCTCCGATTTTTCAATGAACTCCAGCAGCGTATCCACCTCGGTGCAGCCGATGATCTCCCCCCTGATCCGTGTTATTGCTTCAGGCAGCTTCAAACCGGCCATAAACAGGGTCTTGTAAGCCTTTTTCAGACTGCTGATCGCTTCATCGCTAAAACCGCGACGCTTCAAGCCTATCAGGTTAAGCCCCCGCAGTTTTGCATCCCGCTTGCCGGATGTTGCAATCATAAAAGGCGGAATATCCAGCCCCACCAGGGTACCGCCTCCCAGCATGGTGTAGGAGCCGATGGTGACAAACTGATGGATCGCCACCAGTCCGCCCAAGATTACGTTATCCTGAATGGTCACATGGCCCGCAAGGGTGGCGGAGTTGGCAAAGACATTACCGCTGCCCACCACACAGTCGTGGGCTACATGTGAATAGGCCATCATCAGATTATTGCTTCCCATCACGGTCTCGGCATGTCCGGTCACCGTACCGCGGTGGATCGTGGCAAATTCACGGATCACGTTGTTGTTACCCAATCGGGTCCAGCATTCTTCACCCTTGTACTTCAGATCCTGCGGCGGAGCGCCAACAGAAGCCAAATGGAAGATCCGGTTGTTCTCACCCAGCTCCGTCCATTTGCCGATCACTGCATGTGCGCCGATGCTGGACCCCTTGCCGATTATGACGTTTTCTTCAATAATGGCGTAAGGACCGACTTCAACCCCTTCGGCCAGTTGTGCGGTGGAGGCGACGATTGCTGTTGGATGTATGCTCATGCTCTCTCCCTGTTATTCTGCCGGTGCAAAAGTTGCCTTGAGTGAGGCCTCGGTTACCAGTTTGCCGTCCACAAATGCCTTGCCGTCAACGCCCCAGATGCCGCGACGGTGCATGGTGGTGGTTATTTCTATCCGCAGCTGATCGCCCGGCACCACCGGTTTGCGAAACTTGGCATTATCAATGGCCATAAAGTAGCTGACCTTCTTTTTAGTCTCGTCATCAGAGGCCAAGTAGGCCATGATACCGGCCACCTGGGCCATCGCCTCAACAATCAGAACCCCCGGCATCACCGGGTGTCCAGGAAAATGCCCTGGAAAAAACGGCTCGTTGATGCTGACATTCTTGATACCAACGCAACGCTTGCCATGCTCAAGCTCGACAATACGGTCCACCAGCAGAAACGGAAAACGGTGCGGCAAGATCTTCATGATGGCGTTCACATCCATCGGCAGGTTCGGTTCCATCGCTTACTCCTTTGCCAGCCGGGCCTCAAGCGCGGCGATCTTCTTCTCAAGCTCATGCATCTTTTTGCGCATCTCAGGCAGTTTCGGCAACACTCCCATCGTACGCAACCAGTCCTTGTGCGGCATGGCAGGTGAGCCGCTGTAATAGGCATTGCCTTCCAAAGACCCGGGAACACCGGCCTGAGCACCCACAATCACATTGTCACCAATGCTGACATGACCAACTACCCCTACCTGACCGGCCAGGGTGACATGGTTGCCGATCTTGCTGCTTCCGGCGATCCCTACCTGTGAGACGATCATGCAGTCTTCTCCGATCTGGCAGTTGTGTGCCACCTGGACCAAGTTGTCCAGCTTGGTACCGCGCCTGATCAGCGTCACCTCAAGAGCGGCCCGGTCTACCGTTGCATTGGCACCGATTTCAACATCATTTTCAAGCACCACAATGCCGATCTGGGGGATCGGGTAGTAGGTCTGGCCATCCGGAGCAAAACCGAAGCCGTCACTGCCGACTACTGCACCCGGCTGCAGCTTGCAACGCTTACCCAGTCGGCAACGTTCCCGCACCACTGCATTGGCATGGATAACACAGTCATCCTCGATAATGACACCATCATAAATGACGGCACCGGGATGGATCACCACTCGGTCACCAATGGTGACGTTATTGCCGACTACTGCACCGGAATAGATGCTGATCCCTTCGCCCAGCGACACGTTGGTACCGATTGTTGCTTCCGGCATAACCCCCAGAGCAGGGTGAGGCTGGGTATAAAACAGGGTCAGCAGTTTGGCAAAACCGAGGTACGGATTGGCAAGCTCTATAACGTTACGGCCGTATGACTCTCCGCCCGGCGCCATCAACACGCCTCCAGCCTTGGTATCCGCCACCTTGGCAGCATACTTGGGATTAGCCAGAAACGTCACCTTATCCGCTGCAGCCCCCTCAAGCGGTGCAAGCCCGTTGACCCTGACCGTGCCGTCCCCACGGACTGTACCGCCCAGATAGTCTGCCAATTCCTGCAGTGTCTTGGTCAGCATCATCCGGCAACCCCTTACTTATTTCTTGGCCTGTGCCGCATTCAGTGCCTTCAGGATATTCTCCGTCAGATCAACTGATTTGTCGGCATAGAGCAGACCGGCTCCACGGGCATCAAAAATCATGGCAAAACCATTTTTCTTGCCATACTCCTGGACGATCTTTTCAAGACTCTCAAGAATTTTCTTGGTAAATTCAGCATCTTTTGCCTGCAGCTCTTCTTCAGCATCCTTGGTAAAACGCTGGAAGTCTTTCAGCTTCTGCTGATAGTCCTTTTCCTTTGCAGCACGGGCGGACTCGTTGAGGGTCATCCCCTGTTTTTCAAGGTCATTCTTTAACTTCTGCAGATCAGCCTGCTTGGTGTTAATCTGTTCCTGATATTTTTTCAGTTTTTCCTGCAACTGGTCCTTGGCAGCCTTGCCTGCGTCAGACAGATTCAAAACCTGCTGCATATCCAGATAGCCAATCCTGGTCTCTGCTGCCCAGGCCGAACCGGTCATCATGACCACCATCACCAACACCATCAGAACACGTTTCATATACATCGTTCTCCTTTGTATGTAGAAAATCAGAACATGCTGCCCATAGCAAATTCAAACCGCCCGGACTTGTTGTCAACACCTGGACGGGGGTTAATCGGAATACCATACTCAAGCCTCAGCGGTCCCATGGGGGATGCCCAGCGGATACCGGCGCCATAGCTCATGTACATGGTAGAAGGCGCCAACTTGTTACCGCTCCAGGCGTTACCGTAGTCAAAGAAAGTCACACCCTTTATTCCGTATTCCGGCAATACGGGGAATTTGATTTCAATGTTTCCGAACAGCTCCCGTTCACCACCAACATAGAGACCGTTTTCAATCGGACAGACGGTACGCGCCGCATAGCCACGCAAGGTTCCAATCCCCCCCAGATAAAACTTTTCATCTATCGGGATCGGACCACCGGCCTGCTGAATACCGCCAACGGTCACCTTGCCTGAAACGACAAATTTCCACCAGAGCGGATAGTAGACCGTGTTATCAAAAATCTCACGAACATATTTATTGTTTCCACCAAGACCGGCATACTCCACAGACAGGGTATTTACCATACCGCTGGAGGGGTCAAAGCGGAAGTCGGTCGTGTTGTTGGTTATACTCGCATAAATTGAGCTTGTTGTTGTCTGGCTGAGGGGATAGTTGCCCGGATCTATGGCGTTATAGAGCAGGTACAGGTTCGTCGGGTTATAAATATCCTTTATCTCGTACTTGTACATCCAGAAGGTGCCGATAAAGTCAGTGATCGGGTAACCGGCCTTGATGTCACCACCGGTGAGGCGTCTGCTGTAGTCGGTGTAATCCCGCTCGGTACGGTAGATGTCGACCCCGAGGGTCCATTTTGAGTCCAGAAAGTACGGATCGGTAAGACCAACCGAGTAGGTATTTGACTTACCGCCAATCGAAGCCGAGGCGTTGGCCTTGAGTCCAAGTCCCAAAAAATTTGATTGGGAAACCGACCCCTGAAAGATCAGGCCGTCTAATGAACTGTAACCGCCACCGATAGTAAAAGCCCCGGTTGCCTTTTCTTTCAAATCAACATTTATGTTCAGCTTGTCACTACCGCTTCCCTTGACCGAAGCGATATTTGCCTCTTCAAAATAACCGGTGTTCATCAGATTCTGCTTGCTGCGTTTGAATCCGGTGGCACTATACAACTCACCTTCCATCAGACGCATCTCGCGGCGCGCAACCTTGTCCCGGGTCTTTGAATTCCCTGCGATAAAGATACGTTCGATTCTGACCAGCTCTCCTTTTTCAATCTCAAAGGCCAGATCCATCGTCTTTTTCTCAACATCAGGTTTTGTCTGGGGATTCACGTTATTGAAGGCATAGCCTTTATCCGCAGTCATGTCGGTCAGGGTGCCGATATCGGCCCGCAGATTTGCCCGGCTGAACACCTCGCCGGATTCAGTTTTCAATTTTTCACGCAGCTCCTTTTCCGAATACAGCACATCTCCTTTAAAGGCTATCTCACCGATCCGGTACTGATCTCCCTCGGTAATCACGATATCCACCAGAAGGGATTCCTGGTCTTCTGCCAGCTTGAGCGTAGGTTCCCCAACCTTGACATTGATATAGCCGTTATTCATATAGTGGTCGGCAATCAGCAGGGCATCATTTTTCAGCACCTCTTCCTTATAGGTACCGGCCCCGGTCAGCCAGGACATGAACCACTCTTCCTTCGTCTCCATCACTCCTCTCAGCTTACGACCACTGAAGGCGGTATTGCCTTCAAATATGATCTCACTGATTCTGATCTTCTTGCCTTCTGTTACCTTAAAGGTAACCTGATATTCTGTCGCGCTGCGCTGCTCAACAACCGGCTCAACAACAGCCAGATAATATCCTTCATCCTGATACTGCTTCTTGAGTTTGGCAACCGCCTTGTCAAGGTCTTTCTGGGAAAAGATGGCGTTTCGACGGACCGGCAATCCCTCAGTCAGTTTGTCCTGTTTCAGCTCTTTGTTCCCTTCAAAGCGAACATCCCTGACGATCGGTTTTTCAATGACCGAATAGACCAGGATCAGGCCGTCTTTCGCCGGTTCACTGGAAACCTGGACATCCTGAAACTGCCCCAGTTTAAAGATTGCACGTATATCAGCATCCGTCCGCTCACTGCTCAGCAGGTCACCGGCCTTGATGCTGGTGGCATTCAGAATGGCTGAGGCCTCTATCCGCTTGTTGCCGCGCACCACCACTTCGGTGATCTTTTCACCATCAGCATGGGCAGCCTGATGTGTCAGCAGCAAGGCGCAAAGCAATGCCGAATTCAGAAAACAAGAATTACCGGTCACAACACCTCCCTAACGCACGGCTGAACCAGTCCGTCAGCCAAGCGGACAACACGCTCCATCCCTGCTGCTATTCGTTCATTATGGGTAACGACCACCATGCTGACACCGGTCTGTTTTTGTATCGTCATCAGCAGCTCATGGATTGATTCACTGGTTTTTGCATCAAGGTTACCGGTCGGTTCATCTGCCAGTAACAGTTCCGGCTCCATTACCAGGGCACGGGCGATAGCCACCCGCTGTTGCTCCCCGCCCGACAGTTCACCGGGACGGTGGTTCAAACGATGCTCCAACCCGACCTGTTCCAGCAAGGTGCGGGCCTTTTGGTCTGACTGCCGATGATCCCTGCGCGCTATCAGAGACGGCATCATCACATTTTCAAGGGCGGTAAATTCAGGCAGCAGATGGTGAAACTGGAACACAAAGCCGATCTTGCCGCTTCTGAAATCAGCCAGCTGGCGATCAGAACGCTGAAACAGGTCTTGGCCGCAGTAGTAAACCGTGCCGCTGCTCGGGCGATCCAATGCTCCTAGCAGATGCAGCAGCGTGCTCTTACCGGCACCTGACGCTCCCACCAGTGCTGTAGTTGTGGCAACCTCAACCGTCAGATCAATACCCTTCAGGACTTCAACCGTATCGTTGCCCATCCGGTAACTTTTACACAGACCGGAGACCTCCAGAAGGCTGCTACTCATAGCGCAACGCCTCTGCAGGAAGCATTCTCGATGCCTGCCACGCCGGATACAAAGTAGCTACAAACGAGATCAAAACAGCTGTTATTGAGATAATCACCACATCCGACATCACCACATGGGAGGGGAAATGGTCCAGATAGTAGATCTCCTTGCTGAAAAAGTTCTTCCCGGTCACCTTTTGCACGAGATCAATAATCGGCTCCAGATTGAAGGAGATAAGCAGGCCGGAAAGAACCCCCAGCAGCGTACCGACCACACCGATCAGCAGCCCTTCAAAGACAAATATTTTCATGATGCTTGAAGAGCGGGCCCCCATCGTTTTCAAAATTGCAATATCCCTGGTTTTCTCCATCACTACCATGAACAGGGTGGAGGCGATACCGAAGGCAGCCACCAGTACAATCAGCGTCAGGATAATGAACATGACAACCTTCTCGGTCTTGAGAGCAAACAGGATGTTACGATTCATCTGCATCCAGTCGCGGGCATACAGTTCAGGTCCGAACTCACGATTTATTTTTCGGGCTAACTCCGTGGTGGCATAGACGTCTTCAACCTTCAACTGGATGCCGGTTACGGTATCTCCCAGGTCAAAGAACTTCTGCGCCTGATTGATACTGACATAGGCCAGGGTTGAGTCATATTCGAACATACCGGTGTTGAAAATACCGGTCACCCGAAACGGCTTCAGCTTGGGCATCATCCCCAACGGGGTTATCGTACCGGTGGGGGAGACCACGTTTACCCGGTCTCCCAATGACAGATTCAGATGTTTTGCCAGCTCGCGCCCGATCAGCACTCCTGGTTCAGACGAGTTCCCGGCGACAGGCTCAAGTGAATCCATCTCCCCCTGTACAATCGCTTTGGAGAGACGGGTTACTTTTTTATCAGATGCCGGATCAATTCCACGCAACACAACGCCGGATACATGCTTCCCGGTTGAGAGCATAACCTGGTTGTAAATAAAAGGAGTCCCTGCCTGCACCCCAGGTAACCTGGTCAGCCGGTCCATGACCGAACGGTAGTTATCCATCGGGGCACCGCTGCGAATCACTACCAGGTGGGCATTAGTCCCGAGAATCTTCTCCTTCAGATCCCGTTCAAATCCGGTCATCACCGCCAGGACAATAATCAGCGCCATCACTCCCAGCGTTACACCGGCTGTGGATATGAACGTGATAATCGATATAAAGGTTGATTTGCGTTTTGCCTTCAGGTAACGCAGACCGATCTTGAGTTCAAACGGCAGTGACAAAGCTTACTTAGCCTCTTTACGCAGCTGCGGAAACAGGATCACGTCACGAATCGATGCTGAATCAGTCAGCAGCATCACCAGCCGGTCAATGCCGATCCCTTCACCTGCTGTCGGCGGCAGGCCATACTCAAGGGCGCGGACATAGTCCTCATCCATATAGTGAGCCTCTTCATCCCCCTTATCCTTCTCCGCAACCTGTGCCAGAAAACGTTCCTTCTGGTCCACCGGATCGTTCAGCTCCGAGAAGGCGTTGGCGATCTCGCGGCCACCGATCATCAGTTCAAAGCGGTCAACGATCTCAGGATCATGATCATTTTTACGTGACAGCGGGGATACTTCGGTGGGGTAGGCGGTCACAAAGGTCGGCTGAATCAGTTTATGCTCGGCCACTTCTTCAAAGATTTCCATGATCAGTTTGCCGTAGCTGATATCATCGGAAAGATCCAGGCCGATACTCCGCGCGTATGCCAAGGCCAACTCACGGTCATCAAGCTTCTTTGGCTCAATATCACCGTACTCAAGGATCGCCTCTTTCACCGTCAGACGTCTCCAGGGGCGCTGGAAGCTGATATCAAGCCCCTGACAGCAGAAGTCAAGGGTACCAAGCACCTGTTCAGCCACATGGCAGAACAGCTCCTCGGTAAAATCCATCAGGTCTTCAAAGGTTGCATAGGCCTGATAGAACTCCATCATGGTAAACTCAGGGTTGTGACGAACTGAAATCCCCTCATTCCTGAAGTTGCGGTTGATCTCAAATACCCGTTCAAATCCGCCCACCACCAGCCGCTTCAGATACAGTTCCGGTGCAATTCGCAGGTACAGCTCCATATCCAGTGCATTGTGATGGGTGACGAAGGGTCGGGCTGTGGCACCACCGGGAATCTGGTGCATCATCGGAGTTTCGACTTCCAGAAAATCACGGGAGGTCATAAAACTGCGAATCAGGTTTACAATCCGGGAGCGCTTGATGAACAGTTCTCTCACATCAGGATTGACAATCAGATCGACATAGCGTTGACGATACCGGGTCTCAACATCGGTCAGACCATGGAATTTTTCCGGCAAAGGCAAGAGTGATTTAACCAGCAGCCGAATAGAGCGCGCATGAACAGAAAGCTCACCGGTCTTGGTACGGAACGGAAAACCGGTAACACCGATAATGTCACCGATATCAAAGGACTCAAACTGGGAAAAGACCTCTTCACCCAGATCATCCTTACGCACATAGACCTGGATCCTGCCCTTACGATCCTGCAGCTGAATAAAGGCAGCC
This sequence comes from uncultured Geobacter sp., assembly GCA_964582605.1. GTDB lineage: Bacteria > Desulfobacterota > Desulfuromonadia > Geobacterales > Pseudopelobacteraceae > Trichlorobacter. The sequence goes on from CAZOTC010000008.1 coordinate 27,662, forward strand.
TTGCCAAAAGAACGACGGGCGATAATACGACCTGCCAATACAAACTCTGCATCAGGCGCATCAATCTGCTCGACAGAACCATAGGTAGCTACAACATCAGCAGAGGTATGCTGTGGCTTATAATCATTGGGGTAAGGGTTAATGCCGGCAGCCCAGAGATCGTTTACTTTTCTGCGACGTTGCAACAGTAATTCACTTAATTCTTCCATTGCCTCAACTCACCTTTCAGAC
>CAZOTC010000009.1:0-11205 GCA_964582605.1 uncultured Geobacter sp.
CCCAGTATACTCGCTTAGCAGGCGAGCGCCTTCGGCCTCTCGGCCATCTCTCCCTTGAAAAGGACTTTAATAATTACTTTATTATTGCTTAGAATGCAAGTCTTTTGATGCGAGAATTATAAATATCTATGCCGCTGATCAGCGGCCCTTCTTGAGGTCTACAAGAATAAGCTTGGCAACAGCCTTTAAGGTCTCAAAGACGCCTTCACCGGTTGATGCACAGGCTTCAAAATCAGGTACATTAGTCGGATTAAGTTCTTTTCGTAACTCGTCAACCGAAACAGCACTGGGGAGGTCTCGTTTGTTGTACTGAATCACATAGGGAAGCTTGTCAAGATCGTAGCCCTGCTCTTTAAGGTTATGTCGCAGGTTGTCCAGAGATTCAACATTGGCATCCATACGCTCTTCCTGAGAATCAGCGACAAAAACGATGCCATCAACCCCCTTAAGGATCAGTTTTCTGGATGCGTCGTAAAAAACCTGTCCAGGGACGGTGTAGAGGTGAAAGCGGGTCTTGAACCCACGGATCTCACCAAGGGCCAGAGGCAGAAAATCAAAAAAAAGCGTCCTCTCGGTCTCTGTAGCAAGGCTGATCATCTTCCCCTTAGCTTCGGGGGCCGTCTTTGAATAAACATGCTGCAGATTGGTGGTTTTACCGCACAGGCCGGGACCGTAATAGACAATCTTGCAGTTTATCTCGCGTGAAGCGTAGTTGATGAATGACATGACAGCGATCCTCGAAAGAGTCGTTTAGCTGAACAGGTTGTCGATATCGTCGTCTGTAATCTCGGCAAACGGGAACGACGTGCCGGATTTAACCTTTTCATCTGACTTTTTCATCAACTTGTCAAAAATGACAGATAGCTCTTCCGATGCTTTTTTGACCCTGAGACGTACAAGGCCTAACGAAGAACGATTGTCAAAAAGTACTACCAGAATGACGCGACCGCCAACAATTGAAATATGCAGGTTGTCTTTTTCGCCCTCGTGAAAAAGAATAGAAAACTCTTTTTCACCGATCAATTTAGCAAGTCCACCGGTAGCGGCAATATTGCCTGCTGTCAAAGATGCCAGCGAAGTCGTGTCAAATCGTTCTGTTTCACCAACGCCGGATATTAATTGGCCGTTTTTGTCGACAAGGAAAATTACCTTAGAGTTAGAGTCATTCAGAAGACGCTCGATAACAACATTAATTTCCTGAAATTCTTCGTCATACATGACCATCTGCGAGTTGGACATGCGGCTCTCCTTATCTAGGTGTAGCGAGTTGTTTGTGAGAATTTCCACAACCATCTGATTTGTATAGCAGACTATAGTGCTTGATTCAAGTTGAATCAGATATTTTCGTTTGCAGCAGTAAGAGATGTACATTCTGTGGCATAATGCACTGCTTGAGTTTTAACGAATTATCACCTACGATAGGTCATTATTTGTGAGGGGGAGTGCATGTCAACAGAGTTTGTGCCGAAATGGATTGCCTGGGAAACGACACAGAGGTGCAACTTGCGCTGCGTACACTGCCGCTGTTCTTCAGATATGCAGTCATCAGAAGGTGATTTTACCACAGCTGAGGGGAAGGCGCTGCTTGATGAGATTGCAGCGTTTTCCAAACCGGTTGTCGTGCTGTCCGGTGGTGAGCCGTTGATGCGTTCAGATATATTTGAGTTGGCGGAATATGGCACCTCTTTGGGCCTCAGGATGTGTATGGCTACAAACGGTGCGCTTGTTACTGATGAGATCTGCAGACAGATGAAGCAGGCCGATATAAAAATGGTGTCATTGTCACTGGACGGCTCCACAGCAGCAATTCATGATGATTTCAGGCAGTGCGAAGGCGCCTTTGAAGGCGTTATCCGAGCAGCTAAGGCATTTCAGCAGAACGGGCAGAAGTTTTTGATAAATTCTTCGTTCACGAAGCGCAACCAGCATGACATTGCGGCAACATTCAAGCTTGCCAAGTCGCTCGGTGCGACAGCCTGGTACATGTTTATGATTGTACCGACAGGCCGTGGCGAAGATATTATGAGCGAGCTGATCAGTAAAGAGGATTACGAACAAATTCTCGAATGGCATTACCAGCAGGAGAAGATCGAGGATGATATTTTAATGCGGCCTACCTGCGCACCCCATTACTACCGTTTCGTGCCCCAGCGGGCAAAACAGGAAGGGATCAAGTTTGAGAGGCGTAGCCTCACCTTCTCGACTGGGGGGGGCAAAGGGTGTATTGCTGCACAAACGATCTGTCTGATTGATTGTTTTGGCAATGTAAAGCCCTGTTCGTACTTTCACCGAGTTGCCGGTAACATCAAGACTACGCCGTTTCGAGAGATATGGGAAAACTCGGAAATATTCAAAGACCTGCGGGATTTTAAGGCCTATAAAGGCAAGTGTGGCGAATGTGAGTACATCAATGTGTGTGGCGGTTGCCGGGCGAGGGCCGACGCAGTGTATGGGGATTACATGGCTGAAGAGCCCTTCTGCAACTACGTACCGATTCGAACTAGATAGTAATTTACATATTGACAGATGGACTGACTGCGTTTATAAACAAAAGCTCTTCGCCCGGATAGCTCAGTAGGTAGAGCAGTGGACTGAAAATCCACGTGTCGCTGGTTCGACTCCGGCTCCGGGCACCATCAATAAATGAGGGGTTACAGTTTATGCTGTAGCCCCTTTTTATTTTCTGAATTGAGTGTACTCTGAAAATTCTGGAGCTTGTAACTTTTACAGGTCATACCATGTCGGGTTTCAGAGGAATGATGACACACGAGCAGATGGAGGTATGATGCAAGAATATATTTTACCAATTGCAGTCAGTGCTGCGGCAAGTCTCGTTAAAATTCGTGAGGCCAGGCCGTTGGTGCATAATATCACCAACTTTGTGGTTATGAATGTCACCGCCAACATCCTGCTGTCAATCGGGGCCTCCCCGGTGATGGCGCATGCGGAAAATGAGGTAGAGGAGATGGTCTCTTTTGCAAAAGCACTGGTTTTAAACATCGGTACGTTGAGTGATGACTGGGTTGCTGCAATGATCAAGGCAGGGAAAAAGGCAACCGAACTTGGGGTGCCGATCATTTTGGATCCGGTTGGAGCAGGAGCGACGGTGCTGCGAACAAAGGCTGCCCGGCAAATTCTGGCAGAGACGCGGGTCACTCTGGTGCGTGGAAATGCATCTGAGATCCTTGCACTTGCGGGTAGCAGCGCCAAGACTAAGGGTGTTGATGCCATTGATACCGTAGAGGCGGCCACGGAGCAGGCTATCCGTTTGGCCGGTAATTTGAAGGTGCCGGTGGCGATAACCGGACCGGTGGATTGTGTCACCGACGGAGAGCGAGTCATTCGTGTTGCGAACGGTCATCCGCTGATGAGTGCAGTAACGGGAACCGGGTGCGGTGCTACAGCAGTGATTGCTGCCTTTGCTGCAGTGGATCCTGACCCGGTATCGGCAGCAGCAACGGCTCTGGCATATTACGGGCTGGCAGGTGAAACAGCTGCAGCAGGGGCCGTCGGGCCAGGAACCTTTATGGTAAGATTTCTGGATGCCCTATACGGCATGACACCTGACGAGCTTGAGCGTGGCTGCAGAATTATCGAGGGGATGGCACGCCATGCATGAGCACTGGTATAGGCTGCACCTGGTGACGGATCGTGCGCTTGCAAAGGGGCGGCCTCTGGTGGAGGTTGTCCGGGAGGCAGTAGCCGGCGGGGCCAGTTGTGTACAGCTACGGGAAAAAGTATGCGGTACCCGGGAGTTTCTAGACGAAGCCGTGCAACTGTCAGAACTGCTGAAGCCGCTGGGAGTTCCGTTGATCATCAATGACCGGATTGATGTTGCATTGGCAGCGTGTGCTGATGGTATTCATCTCGGGCAGACGGATATGCCGATCAGATACGCACGCAGGATTGTTCCGCCTGGATGGATTATCGGCGTTTCGGCAGAATCGCTCGAGGATGCAATTCGGGCAGAAGCAGAGGGTGCCGATTATATCGGTGTCAGCCCGGTGTTCAATACGGCCACCAAGACTGATATCGTTCAACCGCTGGGGCTTGAAGGCCTGAGGCGGATCAGGGCAGCGGTCACTATTCCCCTGGTGGCGATCGGGGGGATTCATTGTGGGAATGCCGGTCAGGTTATGCGAGCCGGTGCGAATGGGCTTGCAGTTGTTTCAGCAATCGTAGCCGCAGATTCCCCAAAAGCTGCTACGGTTGCCATCAGGCAAGAGATTGAGCAGTTCTGCCGGGTCGGCACGTTATGTTCTGTGCAGCATGGATCAGGCAGAGATGTCCGGGAAACAGGGGGAGCGCTGCAATGAAGAAAAAAACAGGATTGGCTCTGGCAGGTGTCCTGATAGTTGTCTTGATTGCAGTCGCTGTCACACGGCGCACCGGTTTCGACAACGATAACCTGACGCTGACCGGTACGGTTGAGACAACTACAGTGGCGGTCTCGTTCAAGGTGCCGGGCCGTCTGAAAGAACGGCTTGTCGATGAGGGAGTACAGGTGCAGGCTGGTCAGGTCGTTGCACGGCTTGAGGATGACGAGCTGAAGGATGAACAACGTCTGAGAGTGGCGGATCAGCTGGCAGCCCGGGCTGCCCTGGCTGATCTTAAAGCCGGTAGTCGACAGGAAGAGATTGCCGCTGTTGCCGCAACCCTAGCCCGTTTAAGGGCAGAGGCTGAACGGGCCGGACAGGATGCTGTTCGGGCAGAAGCACTGTTTAAAAAAGAGGTGATACCCCGTAAGGAGCTGGATGCTGCCCGGGCAGCACGAGATGCCACTGCAGCAGCAGTGCGTGAGGGGGAGGAACGTCTGCAACTAGCCAAGATCGGGCCGCGGCCTGACGCGGTGCGGCTCGCCCAGGCCAGGCTGGATGGGGCTGCCGCCGGAAAATCGTTGGCCGATACCCGTCTGTCGCAGGCGGTACTGGCATCGCCGATCAACGGCACGGTATTGTCAAAGCATGCTGAACCGGGAGAGCTGCTGGCAGCAGGCAGCCCGGTGATCACCGTGGCCCGGCTGGATGAGGTCTGGGTGCGGGCCTATCTGCCGGAGACCCAGTTGGGCCGAGTCAAACTGGGGCAGTCGGTCTCGGTGACCAGCGATACCTGGAAAGGGCGCAGGTACCGGGGTGTCGTGAGTTTTATCGCTGCCGAAGCTGAATTTACTCCACGTAATGTGCAGACCGAGGCGGAGCGGGTCAAGCTGGTCTACCGGATCAAGATCACGATTGCCAATCCCGGCCAGGAGCTGAAGCCGGGCATGCCGGTGGATGCACTGATTGCAACCGCACCCTGACATGGATGCAATCGGAATTACCGGCCTGACCAAATGCTTCGGTCAGCTGACCGCCGTTGACGGTCTGAACCTCACGATTCAGAAGGGAGAGCTGTTCGGGCTGGTCGGGTCTGACGGAGCAGGCAAGACCACCACCCTACGCATGCTGACCGGAGTGCTGGACGCCACCAGCGGCAGTGCGACTGTGCTGGGCTGCCCCTGCAGCGACCTTGAACCGGTTCGTTCAAGGATCGGCTACATGAGTCAGCGTTTCGGACTCTATCCTGATTTGACCGTGCAGGAGAATATCCGTTTCCATGCCGATATCTTCGGGGTTCCCAAGGCCGAATGGAATGTCAAGGCCGAACGGCTGCTGGCCATGAGCGGCCTGGCCCCCTTTGTCAAACGCCGTGCCGGTGCGCTGTCCGGCGGCATGAAGCAGAAGCTGGGTCTCTGTTGCGCCCTGATTCATACCCCCGAGGTGCTGTTCCTTGATGAGCCGACCAACGGCGTTGATCCTGTCTCCCGCCGTGATTTCTGGAAAATCCTTGATACCTTGCTGGCTGAAGCAGTAACCATCGTTGTGGCTACCGCCTATCTGGATGAGGCCGAGCGTTGCCATCGGGTCGGTCTGCTGCACCACGGCACACTCCTGGCCTGCGATACCCCCCGGAATCTCAAAAAACTGGCTGATCCTGCCGTTGCGGACCCCTGTCTGGAGGATGTCTTTATTACCGTCATGGGGGAGGGGGCCGATACTGCCGTCAAGCGTCGTCCCGCGCCTGACCTTCGTTCTGCTGCCGCTGCGGTCTCCCTTGAACAGCTGACCCGCCGTTTTGGTGATTTTGTCGCGGTTCACCGGATCTCGCTGCAGGTCCCCAAAGGTGAAATCTTTGGTTTTCTCGGACCGAATGGCGCCGGTAAATCCACAACCATCAGAATGCTGTGCGGTATTCTTGAGCCAACAGAGGGGGAAGGGCACGTTGCCGGTTTTGATATCACCACGCAGGCGGAGTTGATCAAGGAAAATATCGGCTATATGAGTCAGAAGTTCTCGCTGTATGAGGACCTGACGGTAGCGGAGAATATCGCCTTCTACGGCGGTATTTACCGCCTGTCTGCCGGGGAGCTTGCCGAGCGGGCCGGTTGGGTGATCGAGATGGCCGGCTTGACGGAACGCCGCAACTCCAAGGCCGGTGAACTTTCGGCCGGCTGGCGTCAGCGGCTTGCCCTGGGGTGCGCCCTGTTGCACAAACCGCCGATCATCTTTCTGGATGAACCGACCTCCGGGGTTGATCCCCTGAACAGGCGTCGTTTCTGGCAGCTGATCCACGATCTGGCGGCAGGCGGTGTCACCATTTTTGTCACTACCCACTATATGGATGAAGCCGAATACTGCGACCGGCTGGCCCTGATCTACCGCGGGGAACTGGTGGCAGTGGGAACGCCGCTGGAGCTGAAGCAGCAGCGGGTCAGGAACGGTCAGTTGCCCAGCCTTGAACAGGTCTTTATCTCCCTGATCGAAGAGCGGGACAGGCAGGAGGCCGCTGCCTGATGCCCTCCTTTCTGCGTCGGATAGCCGCTGTCAGCCGCAAGGAGTTCCTGCATGTGCTGCGGGACCCCCGCAGTCTGGCTCTGGGGATTCTGATGCCGCTGATTATGCTGTTTCTGTTCGGCTACGCCTTGACCCTGGATGTTGACCGGGTTCCGCTGGCGGTCTGGGATCAGAGCGGCACACCTCAGAGCCGGGAGCTGATCAGCCGTTTTCAGGGCTCACGCTACTTTTCTCTGCAGATGCAGGTTGGGGCATACAGCGAGCTGGAACGGGCGGTGGATCGCCGTGATGTCCTGATCGCTCTGGTTATTCCTCAGGATTTTGCCGAACGGCTGGAGGCCGACGGCAGTCCTGCGCTGCAGGTTATCCTTGACGGGAGTGACCCCTCTACCGCAACCATTGCCCAGGGCTATGCTGAAGCGATCGTGCTGACCTGGTCGCGCCAGATCAAGGTACAGCAGATGCAGCGGTATCCACTTCAGGCTGCCAGGGTTCCGCAGCTGGAAATCAGGCCGCGGGTCTGGTTCAACAGCGACCTGGTCTCCCGCAACTTTATCTTTCCCGGCCTGATTCCGGTAATCATGATGATCGTGGCGGCGCTCCTGACTTCGCTGAGTATGGCCCGCGAGTGGGAAACCGGCACCATGGAGCAGATCGTCACCATGCCGGTGCGCAGGTGGGAGCTGATCATCGGTAAGCTGGCCCCCTATTTCTGCATCGGTGTGGTTGACCTACTGCTCTCAGTGGGGGTGGGTTATTTCGTCTTCAATGTTCCGTTGAAAGGCAGCCTGCTCCTGCTCTCGGCCCTGTCACTGCTGTTTCTGGTGGGGGCGCTGGCGGTGGGGATGCTGATCAGTATTATCGCCAAGAGCCAGTTGCTGGCCAGCCAACTGGCTCTGTTGGTCACGGTGTTACCGGCGTTTCTGCTGTCAGGCTTCATCTTTCCGCTGGAGAACATGCCGGTCCCGATCCAGGCGGTCAGCCATATCGTGGTGGCGCGCTACTTTGTCACCATACTGCGGGGGATCTACCTTAAGGATGTGGGGGTGTTGACCCTCTGGCCCCAGGCGCTGTTTCTGGCAGGCTTTGCCGTACTGATCCTCTCGGTTGCGGTACTGAAGTTCAAGAAGAAGCTGGGGTAGTCATGTTTGAACGCCTGAAGGCCATGCTGATCAAGGAGTTCATCCAGACCTTCCGTGATCCCCGGATGCGGGTGGTGCTGTTTGTGCTGCCGATGATCCAGACCGTGATCTTTGGCTATGCGGTCAATATGGATGTGCGCAATATTCCCACTGCGGTGATTGACCGTGACAACTCTCCCCGGAGCCGTGAGCTGTTACAGGTGCTGTTTGCCTCTGGTCATTTCCGTCAGACGATCCGGCTGGAAACTGAACAACAGGCTTCTCAGTTGCTGGATAGCGGCGCCATACGGGTTGTGCTGGTGATCAACCATGGTCTGGCAGAAAGGTTGGGGCGTGGGGCTCCTGCCACGGTGCAGGCACTGGTGGACGGTTCCGACTCCAACACCGCCGGGGTTATTCTGGGCTACCTTTCTCGTTTTGCCGAAGCCTCGAATATACAGTTGTTGGCAGAGCAGGCAGTCCGTATCGGGCTGCCGGTCACCGGAGCGGTGCGCCTGGAAAGCCGGGCCTGGTTCAATCCCGATCTGGCCAGTCCTCCCTTTTACGTGCCGGCGGTGATTGCCAACATCCTCTATATCATCACCATGCTGCTGTCGGCCATGGCAGTAGTGCGGGAAAAAGAGATCGGCACCATCGAGCAGGTGATCGTGACCCCTATCCGCAAGTATGAGTTTATTCTTGGAAAAACCCTGCCGTTCGTGCTGATCGGCTATGGCAATGTCTTTCTGATCAGTCTGGTGGGCTGGTTGGTGTTCCGGGTGCCGGTGCGGGGCAGTATCGCGCTTTTGATACTGGCCACCGGATTGTTCCTGATGAGTTCACTGGGTACCGGACTATTCCTCTCCACCATCAGTCAGACCCAGCAACAGGCTAAAATGAGCGCTTTTTTCATTATCTTTATTGCTATGCTGCTTTCCGGTTTCGCCTTCCCGGTGGAAAACATGCCGCCGGCCGTGCAGTGGCTGACCGTGATCAACCCGGTGCGCTGGTTCATGGAGATCATTCGAGGGCTCTACCTTAAGGGCGTTGGGTTGGCTATTCTCTGGAAACAGCTGCTGATGCTGCTGCTTATCGGGAGTGTGGTGCTTGGTGTTGCAGTGGCTCGTTTCAGAAAGACCGTAGGGTAGGGGCTGCTTGTTCTGGTTGACAAGCAGGGAGTGACTGGCTAAGGTCGCTTTGCTGTTGATAACCACTCTGACGAGGTGACTGATGAACAGAATACTGCCGGGTTTATTGCTTGTTACGCTGTTTTTTGCCTCTGTCCCGGTCCAGGCAGCTGAGCTGGACCCCAAAAAACAGGCTGAGCTGATGGAGAAGATAAAGCAACTGGAACAGCAGATCGCTGAGCTGACAGCGCTGAAGCTCAAGAAACAGAGCCTCCCGGTCAAGCGTGAACAGTGCATGAAGGTGGTGGGAGTGGAAGGCTACTGCACCTGTGTCGTGGAGAAACTGCCGGCATCTGTTGATTATCGGCAATTTGTGCATGTCCTGCTGACGCCGGCAAAGGAACTGGGGTATGAGAGTATGCCTGCAGACCAGAAAAAAGATGTTGATCAGGCTATGGTTGCCTGGGCCAAATGTGTTGACTACAAAGGCCCTAAAGGTGCCGGATTTATTGATGGGCTGATGAACCGCGAGACCCTTTTCTAGAAGATCCGATTACAAGCAAAAGAGGGGGATGCCGTGCAGGCAGCCCCCTCTTTTTACGAAGCGGTTCCGTGGACTACTTCTGGTATCCCAGCTTTGAAGAGATCTCCTCTGCGGCCTTGATGGCCAGCGGTATCAGCTCTTTGCCAACCCTATCGTCGGAAAAGCGCATGGAAGGGCCCGAGATGCTGACAGCGCCGATAATCCGGCGAGTATAGTCCCTGATCGGGGCACTGACACATTTAACCCCTTCATCAAGTTCTTCATTGTCAATGGCATAGCCCTGCTCAGCAATCACTGCCAGCTGTTTTTTCAGCTCTTCGCGGTCGGTGATGGTGTTTTCGGTAAATCTCTGCAGCTCACGGTTTGGCAGGTAGTGGTCAATCTCTTCGCTGCTCATGTAGGCGATCTGAACCTTGCCTGCAGCAGTGCAGTAGGCAGGCAGGCGGGAGCCGACCCTGGGAACTACCCTGACGGTCTTGGTGGTTTCAACGCTGTCAAGATAGATGATGTGAAAATCTTTCAGCACGGCAACGTAGGTGGTTTCGTTACTTATCCTGACCAGCTCTTCAATGACCGGCTTTGACTGTCGCAACAATCCCATCTGTTTGATGAAGGTCTGACCAAGTTCCAGGGTTTTAAGGCCAAGCCGGTAGTTCTCGGTGACCTTGTTCTGTTCAATGTAGCCACGGGATTCAAGCGTGGCAAGCAGTCTGAAGACGTTGTTTTTGTGAAGTTTGAGCCTTTTTGACAGTTCTGTGACACCCAGTTCGTCCGTTTCACCATGAAACTGTTCAAGGAGGTCAAGGGCATGGGATACTGCCTGGATGAGATATTCTGATTTTTCTTTTTTTGCCATTTTTGGGGTTCCTGATAGATTGAATGTCTGGAGTTTGCTGATGCCAAATGTTCTGTTGAAGCTATTATATAGAATCTTGTTTTATAATTGTCAAGTGTGATTAATTCCATTATATTTTTATCCTATAAGATAATCGGCTGACAAAATATCTGCCTAAAAATAAAACAAAGCGGAGCTGCTATGTTGAACCTGAGAAAAAAAATCCTGGTGGCAATTGACGGTTCTCCCTATTCGGACAAGGCCGCAGAAGAGGCGGTACGGATGGCCGCAGGTAACCGCAGCCAGTTTAAAAGCAAGGTGTTCGCCCTGCTGGTGGTTCCCAACGCCCAGAGTTCCAGCTATTCGGATTTCGTGCCGGTCAAACCGTTGACTGAAACGGAACAGTGGGAAGAGTTACGCAAACGAATCTTTTATATAGTTGAAAAAAGTGCGGCAGAATACGATGTCCCCCTTGAAATGATCGTTGAGGCAGGAGAACCTGCCGACAAGTTGGTTGAATTCGCCAAACAGGAAGAGATTGACGTGATTGTGATCGGCAGCTCCGGCAAAGGGTTTCTGGAGCGTCGCCTGAAGGGGTCTGTTTCCCGCCGGGTGGCCGAGCTGGCCCCCTGTTCTGTCTATCTTGTGCGCGCGTAGTACTGTTTTTAGGGGCCTCCCCGTATTTATATTCTGAAAGGTGTTGTGATGTTTCGTTTTGTTCTTGCCCTGCTGTTGCTGGTATCGT
>CAZOTC010000009.1:11305-25629 GCA_964582605.1 uncultured Geobacter sp.
CTGAAAGGTGTTGTGATGTTTCGTTTTGTTCTTGCCCTGCTGTTGCTGGTATCGTTCTCCTCCCCCGGTAGTGCTGCAGTTGCCCCTGAAGTTTCAGTTCCCATTCTGTTGTACCACCGATTTGGTCCAACCGTGGCCGACGGTATGACCGTCACCACACCGGTTTTTGAATCCCAGATGAAGTATCTGCATGACAACGGCTACAAGGTTATTCCACTGCGGCAGCTGGTGCAGTGGTACCAGGGCAAGGGGGCGCCCCCGCTGCCTAAATCGGTTGTTATTGTTGAAGATGACGCCCATAAAACAGTCTACAGTGATATGCTGCCGATTGTCCGTAAGTACCGCTACCCGGTGACGATCTTTGTCTACCCTTCGGCCATTTCAAATGCCAAATACGCCATGACCTGGGATCAGTTGCGGGAGCTGAAGAAGACCGGCCTGTTCGATATCCAGTCCCACACCTACTGGCATCCCAACTTTAAAAGGGAAAAAAGGAAGCTGACACCAGCCGCCTACGACAAGCTGGTGCTGGAGCAGTTGCTGAAGTCACGCAAGAAGCTGGAGCAGGAGGTTGGAGGGCCGGTGGACCTGCTGGCCTGGCCATTTGGTATCTATGATGATCACCTGTTGCAGAAGGCAAAAGAAGCCGGGTTTGTCAGCACCTTCTCGATTGAACGCCGCCACGCCACCGTAAAGGAAAAGCTGCAGGTTTTACCACGTTACCTGCTGGTACAGGCCGACCAGGGCAAGGCCTTTGTGCAGTTGCTGCAGGGCAATGCGGTTAAGCGTAACGTGGCCTACTGATACGTCATGGAACAGTCGCCTCTTGCCAAAAAGCATCCCTGCCCGGACTGCACGTTCTGTCAATGGTGTTCCGATGATCGTTGCAACCTCTGTCTCAGAAAAAGCTGCTGCCGCAAGCAGCTTTCTCAGGCAGAGCAGATTGCGCTGTACGAGGAGCTGAACAGGAAACGGGAAACAGACCACTAGCTGTCAGGTCCTGCAATGAAACCTGACAGCTTTACCTCTCCAGATCCCTTACTCTTCCAGATCGGCCAGAAAATCAGACATCCGCTCAACATCCTCCAGCTCCCGGAACTCCCGGTAGCCGTCAATGCCGTCCGGATCAAAACCTCGATAATAGAGCGGTCTGGCGCTCTTCAGTCCTGAAAGCGCCTTGCCGGTGGCATAGCCTGTGTCTGAAAGCCAGTCCGCCCTGAGCTTCAGACCCAGCACGATGCTGAACCCCAGCTGGAACAGCCGTTTCAGATGCTCGCCGCTAAGGATTTCCGCTCCTTTGGCCTGATCCCCTCTGCACAGGTATTCAAGGGCGATATTCAGATATCCGTACACCCTCTCAACCACCGCCCGCATAGACTCCGTATCCGCAAGATGGGCCTGATCAGCCACCAGCGCCGTGTTAACCAGGTAGTTCAGCTCCATCCGGAAGAGATCCGAGTCAACCAGCAGAATCACCCGCTCCAGAAATGTTGTGCCGCTCAATAGCGGGCCGGGCAGCGTGGTTGATTCATCGGTCTGTAGCAACAGCTTGCTCTGACCGGGGACAAAGCTCTCCGGATTGATGCGGGAATAGATCTCCAGCGCTTCATCATGGGGGGGAAACCCCAGGTCGGCCAGACGTCCTGATTTCAGGTGATAGCACTCCTCTTCCGACTCGATATCAATTTCACCGCTGACACTTTCCATCAGCGCCACATACAGAGCGTTGTCAAAACGGCAGACCAGTTCCAGAAAAGTGCCGATTACCCGGGCATGGGCGGGGGTCTTGAACTTGATCAGAAACAGATCATCAAAGGTATGATCCCAATCGGTCTGGCGTTCCTCATCGGTATTAAGATCGCCTACGCCCCCTGCAACACTCAGCTCCCTGCACAGAAACAGGGAGAGCAGATTAAAATCAAGATGGGGCAGCAGCTCCTGAAAATGCTCCTCGCCCCCCTGCAAGAGATAGCCGAGATATTCGACCGCCTTCTCCTCTTGAAAACGCCAGCCCTTCCAAAGCTCCATATCCAGAATAAAGACGCACTGGCGCGGCGTTGCCGCTCCCAGCAGCTCCATTGCATCAGCACAATCGATCTCCATGAGCAGCCAGTACAGCTCCTGGGGCGGCATCGCCCGGAGCAGCTGCCTGGCCTCACGGTCTTCCAGCAGCAGCTCCACTTTTTCCACTGGCGGCAGGTTGTTCAGATAGATCCGTTTGTCTTCAAACGGAAGCAGATGAAACCGGTTCTGATTATCTTCCGGGCTGCTGCCCGTAGTATCTGTGCTGATGCGCTGTTCCATTCGGTACTCTCCTTGATCCGCAATTGCTGGTTTCGGGTAGCTCAACGGAAAAGAAAACGGGTGCTGCTTGAGTAGCAACACCCGTTTCTAATCACGGATGACTTGAAGCAAGCTACAGCAGCTTGATCCCGGCCAGTTCCTTGGAGCGCTTGACCGCCGCATCTACCGCATCCATCAGCAGGCCGTGCATCCGGCCGTTTTCAAGGGTGTGCAGGGCAGCAATGGTAGTGCCGCCTGGGGAGCAGACCTTGTCCCGCTGCACTGCCGGATGCTCACCGCTTTGCTGCAGCAGCTGCGCAGAGCCCAGTACGGTCTGAATTGCCAGCCCGGTTGCCACATCACGCGGCAGACCGTTTTTAACACCGGCATCGGAAAGGGCCTCGATGAAGGAGAAGACGTACGCCGGACCACTGCCGGACAGCCCGGTTACCGCATCCATCTGCCGTTCCCCCACCTGATAGACCGTACCTACCAGCGAAAACAGTTCTGTTGCCAGCTCCATATCTGCCGGTGTAGCCCGTCTGCCGCTGCAGATGGCAGTGGCGCCGGTCTGAACCAGGGCCGGGGTGTTGGGCATGGCTCTGATAACCCGGACTCCGCTCTGCAGCGATTCTTCAATGATGGTGGTGGAGATACCGGCCATGATGGAAAGTACCAGTTTTGGGGGGGTGATGATACTTTCAAGGCCTGACAATACACTGGCAGCCATCTGGGGCTTGATCGAGAGGATAATCAGCTCTGCTTCCTGGGCCACTTCGCTGTTTTCGTCAGTGGTCCTGACCTGCAGGGTTGATGCAAGATGCGCACGACGATCCTGGAGAGGATCGGCAACAAAGATGTTGCGGGGTGCCATGCCGCCGCTGATCAGGCCTTTGATGATCGCCTCGGCCATGTTGCCGCCGCCAATAAATCCTGTCGTACTGTTCAGTAGCATCAGACGCCTCCGGTTTTACTTTCAAGTGTGGCCGGCTGGGCCAATTCTGCAGCCTTTTTGTCAGCCGTGCTGCTCTTGGTGATCAGCATCACCCCGACGCAAACCAGGGCGATGCCGGCCCAGCGCAGGGGAGAAACATCCTCATGTAACAGGTATTTTGCCAGCACTGCCACCAGAACATAATTAAGCGCCTGCATCGGCAGGGCCACCGAAAGATCTTCCCATGAGAGTACCGCCAGCCAGAGGAAGAAGAACAGAGCCAGCATTGCCGTGCCTACTACAATCTTCCATTCGGTCATGGCGCGGAAGGCAACTTCAATGATGCCGCGCAGGTTCATGGTGGAGAGGTCTCCGAGCTGTTTCATCCCTTTGGCAAGCAGTATGTCGCCGACGGTTCCGGCGGTTACGGCCAGGAGCATGATGATAATGGTTTTAAGCATACGTCTTGGGTTCTCCACGGTAATTGATTAATGAAATGTCAAGCTGCTGCATCCGTTCCCGTACTGTGGGGGAGAGTAGGGCAGACAGCTCTTTTGCATGGTTATAGTCGGGCATACGGCGGGTAATCTCGCTATCCGGCAGACAGCCGGGGTGGAAATAGATCTCGGTGGTACCGGACTGAAGACGTTCTAGGATGGCCAGCAGGTATGCCTCGGTCATGCAGCCGGAGTTGAGCACCCCTTTGACCTCCACAGAGGTCTTGATCTCCTGCCGTTTCAGTGGGGTTTCGGCATAGTGTGCCAGAGTACCGAAAATAGTGTGCTCAACCGTCTTGCCTATCAGGCGTGATCGGTCAATGCGCAGGTTTTCAAACAGCCGCTCACGGGTAATCCGAAAGCTGGTAATGCCGTGCAGCGGCATCAGCTCGGTCAGCAGGGTAAGGACCGTGGGGTGCATCTGGATGTTCAGGTGGCCGTCAATGTGCGATAGGGGAAGGCCGGTTGCTTTGATCTTGAGTATCTGCGCCTCAATCTCGCACCGCAGCTGCATGCGCAGCGTCGGGTCAAAGAACAGTTTCATGCCCGCCTTCACCGGATTATCCGGGAAACAGCCGTTTTTTGCCGTCAGGCCCGGGATCATGTCCGGCGGCAGCACCGGCTTGCCCTGGACCAGGGTCAGATGCAGGCCGACCTGCAGTCCCGGGTTACGTTTTGCGATGGCAACCGCCTCATCAAAGGCATCACCGCCCGGCATCAGTGATGCCTGGGTCAAAATCCCCTCCTGCCAGGCCTGCTCTACGGCCCGGTTGACGCCGGAAGACAGGCCGAAGTCGTCGGCATTGACAATCAGCTTTCGCAAGTCTGGCCTTGCTTCCTTTTGCGCATGTACGCAAGGTACTGTTTGCCTTCTTTCAGTTTCTTCCTGCGCTCTTCCCCGTCCACAATCATCTTGCCGATGCTGCGCAGGATATATTTGGGGCGGAAGTAAAATTTGTCGTAGAACTCTTCCACCGAATTAAAGATCTCTGCGTTGGTCAGATTGGGGTAGTTGATCACGCATTTCTGATGCCCGGTGCTGTCGATGAAGTCGTCCGAGGCGATCCAGCCCTGCTCCTTGGCCAGAGCGTAAAACTCCGTGCCGGGATAAGGGGATGCCAGTGAGGCCTGGATCGAGTTCAGGTCCAGCTGCTTGGCGTACTCGATGGTCTCGCGGATGGTCTCCTTGGTCTCACCCGGCAGCCCCATGATAAAGGCGCCGTGGACAGACAATCCCAGTTTTTTACAGTCTCTGGTGAACTGGATCGCCTGTTCCTTGGTGACCCCTTTTTTGATGTTCTTCAGGATCTGCTCGTTGCCGGATTCATACCCAACCACCACATGGCGCAGTCCCCCTTCACGCATGATCTTCAAGGTCTCAAAATCACAGTTGGCGCGGGAGTTTGCGGTCCAGGAGATCCCCAGCGGCTTGAGCAGGTTGGCCACATTGCGGGCATGTTCCCGGCTGGCGGTGAAGGTGTCGTCATCAAAGGAGAGCTCCCGCATCTCCGGGATGTTGTCCACAATCCACTTGACCTCATCGTAGACGTTCTGCGGTGAGCGCAGGCGCATCTGGCGGCCGGAGAAGGTCTGGGGCCAGAGGCAGTAGATGCACTTGGACGGGCAGCCCCGGCTGGAATAGATTGAGACATAGGGATTCTTGAAGTGAGGGATCACATATTCAGAAATCGGCAGATCCCGCTTGTAGACCGGCGCCACAAACGGCAGGGCGTCCAGATCTTCAATCAGGGGGCGGTCAGGTGTGTGTACCGTCTTGCCCTCTCTGATAAAGCTGATGCCGTCTACTTTGGACCAGTCCCGACCTTCGCACAGTTCTTTGGTGGAGTAGTCGAACTCTCCCCGGCAGACAATATCAATGATGCCGTTGCCGGCCTTGAGCGACTCCTCCGGCAGGATGGTGACATGAGGGCCGGTCAGCACCGTAACGATATCCGGTTTGACCTCCTTGATCCGGCGGGCGGTTTCGATATCAAGCGCCAGGGTCGGGGTGGAGGTGTACATCACCACCATGTCAAACCCTTTCGCAATGGTCAGACAGTCTTCCAGGGTAAGCTTCTGTACCGGCGCATCCACAACACGACTGCCTTCAATCATCCCGGCCGGAAAGCAGAGCCAGGTGGGATACCAGAATGAGGTCACCTCACGTGAAGCCTGATAGCGGGCACCGGCTCCGCCGTCAAAATCTTCAAAGGTTGGAGGGTTAAGGAAAAGCGGTTTCATTACAACTCCTTGGCTATTGGCGAAATGATATACAATAGAGGAGTTGCGGGTAGAAAGTCAAGTTTGGTGGAGAGGATGAGAGGAAAAAGGGCAGCCCTGAAGCTGCCCTTTGCTGCTTACTTCTTCTTTGGTTCCGGTTTGGCAGCCACCTTCGGCTCAGCCTTGGCCTGCTTGGCAATGATCCGGTCCTTGATCTTCTCATAGACCGCCTCAGGCAGCACCTTTTTGGAAACCAGCTGGGTCTTGTTTGCGTAGGGACGGTTGACCACGATCTTGGCAATGTAGGCGTCACCGATGCCGGGCAGTGTCTTCAGCTCTGCATCGCCGGCGCTGTTGATGTCGATCAGCTCTTGCTTGGCGGCTGGGGCCTTGGTGTCGGCCGGTTTGGCTGACTCGGCCTTAGCAGCAGCCGGTTTAGCAGGCGGTTTGACCGGTTCTGCAGCAAAAACGATGGCAGCAGAAAGGGTAAGTGCGGCAATGACGGTGACCATCTTGAACCAGAGGTGTTGCATGGTTGTTCCTCCTTTGTGGATAAGAGCTTCTGATGGCGGTTGTAACAGCGAGCCGGTCGCCTGTCAATCTGATTTTACGGGTTAAAATCGTTAAATATTAGGCTGTTAATGGTTTTTAGGGTAATGTTGTGATGTCTGCTGTCTATGTTGCAATGCAACTATGTTGCGCTGCAACAATTGATGGTTAAAGCCTGTCATACCTGCTGTTGCACATCTGGATGCTTTGTTGTTGTTGCAAATGCAACGATATGCTGTGTCGATGCTATGGAGCGTGTCAGGAGGCGTATGAATTTGTGTGTGGATTTAACAGGTTGATATTAAAGATATTTTAAAATAATTCATTTTAATTCAAGCTTTGGCACGTTGGTTGTAACACTAAAAATCAAAAGCAACACAATCCGGAATATGAACGGTTCACACACACGACAAACGGTTTGAAAAACCAAAGGAGGATGTCATGAAAGCAAAAACCAATTACTCGGTTCTGTTGGCAGAAACCACCGCAAAAGGCAGCTTGGCAATCTTCGCAGGCGTAGCAGTGTTCCTCGGCGGATTCATAACCTGGTCGGCAGCAGGTGCCATCAGCGGTCTTGTCAGTCTCTTCAACTAACACACACATCTTAATTACGATTTGGCACGGAAGGGATGCAACCATGAAAGCGAAACTGCAGTACTCTGATCTGAACGATCGGAAATATATCGGCAGAACCCTGGCGGTCTTCGGCATGTTTGCCGCCGGTGCCGCCCTCAACATAGCCTGGCCGGCACTGAGCCACATCGGCAGCAGACTGATCGGTTAGTAGAAAGCAGGACAGGCATCTCAAGCTGGACTTGAGACACGAAAGGCCCGGTTAAAATCCGGGCTTTTCGTGTTTTTGTTGCGCTTGTCAGAGGCTTTGCGATTGTGCTATACAAACAATCCTTTGTACGAATATACCAACGCCATGAAAGAAGGAATCACGATGAGCCATCAGCGTAAACCGGAAATCGAATTCACCGACATCGCCAACTATGCCTACAACCCCAGCTATGCCAACGGCGTTCAAGGCGGTTTTACCCCTCGTGGTGAGCTGGTGATGCATTTCTATCAGGAGCGTCCGGCCCTGCCCAAAGAGATCACCCATGAAATCACTCCGGAAGGCGGCATCGGTGCTCTGGTCGAGTCAGACCCGAAGAACCTGAACGGTACCATGGTCCGCTTCATTGAGTCCGGCGTAACCATGAACTTTCAGACCGCAGCCATGGTACATGCCTGGCTGGGGGAACAGCTGAACCAGATGCAGGCGATCATGCGGGCACAGGCCGAGTTTATGGAAGGTGGAGAAGGTCAGCAGGGCGAATAATCCCGGCTCTTGTCAGTCTCTGTATAAACGGCCCGAAGCACCCGCTCCGGGCCGTTTGTCGCGGCAGGCCTATCCGTTCAGCAGCTTGACCGTGGCCCTGCCGTCGGAAAAATAATCAATAATGTTCAGGCAGCCGTAGCTCTGCTCAATATTGAACATGTTTTTCAGTGGAGCCCCGATCGCATTCAGCAGAATGATCCGGTTCAGCCCGCCATGCCCCACCAGCAGCAGTTCCTGTCCCCGGTGGCGCTCAAGGACTTCCCGTACCACCGGCATGGCCCGTGCTTCAATGTCCAGCAGGTTTTCTCCCTCCGGAACCCGATAGTTGACCAGGTCGTTCAGGCGCGCCTGCCATTCCTCCGGCCAGCGCTCCATAATTTCGTTCCAGGTCAGTCCTTCCCAGATCCCGATATTCAGTTCTCGCAGTTCAGCGCGATGAACCGGCTCTATGCCGAACTGTTCACAGATGATCCCGGCACCGACACGGCACCGGGTCAGGTCGCTGGAGTAGCAGGCAGATATATGGCTTTCAGCCAGCCGTTCCTTCAGAAGATGGTACTGTTCCACGCCCAGATCGGTCAGGGCGACATCGGCATGTCCGTTATAGCGGCGCTGTTCATGACCCTCAACCTGTCCGTGACGGATCAGATAGAGGCGGGTGGTGGTGTTCATAGATACCTCGAAAGAAATGTGGTGGTAGCCGTGATGGCAATCAGGGCCAGCAGCTCGGCAATTTCGCTGCTGAATCCGACGATGTCGCCGTTGATCCCGCCCAGCCGACGGGTAAAGTGCCGCTGTACAGCGATCCCCCAGACGGTGACCAGGCAGAGTGCCGTGACACCTGCGACATGCCCGAGCAACCAGGCCAGGGGGATGATGCAGGCTGCTGCCAGTGAGAGCTGCGCCCTGGAGATGCCGGAAAGAAAACAGGCGCCAAGCCCATCGTTCTGTGCTGCACGGGCTCCGCTCATGACCAGTACCTGGGTAAAACGGCCCAAGGCAGGAACCAGCAGCAGGGCAGGGCGTTTGAGATAGATCGGCAGTGCCAGCAGGGCAGAGTATTTCAACAGCAGCAGCAGTACCAGCCCCACCACGCCGACAGCACCGACACGGGAGTCCTTCATTACCGCCAGAAAACGCTCCCTGCTGCCCCGGGCAGCCAGTCCGTCGCAGACATCGGCCAGACCGTCAAGGTGCAGGGCGCCGGTGATGCCTGCCAGCAGGGCAATCAGCAGGGCATCGGTCAGGTGGCGCGGCAGCAGCGGGGCAAGGGCCATATCGGCCAGAACCAGCAGACCGCCGACGGTCAGGCCGACCAGCGGAAACCAGGCGGTTGAGCGGCCCAGGTCGTTGGCCTGGTACGTCTTGGGAGAAGGGACCGGCAGGATGGTCAGGAACTGGAGGGCAATCAGATAACGGCGCATGGTCGCTGCAGTGTGCGTCAAGCAGCGCGCTGCGTCAAGTATGAGTTAAGGAACGGCAGCTCAGAGCGCATCATGACTGCTGTCGCTGGTCACGCGATCTTCCCAGTCTATCCAGCCCACCGGATGCTGCTGGAGATAGTGGTCAACCGCCTGGCCGATGGTGGGGAAGAAGTTTTCCTGTCCCAGTCTTAAGAACATGCCGTACTGTTTCAGGCGGTCCTTGACGGGTCCTTTCATCTGGGCAAAGCAGAGCCTGATGCCGGCCTGTTGCAGCTCTTCGTCCAGCTCAGCCAGCATATCGGCTGCCGTAATGTCGATATCGGTTACCGGTTCTGCGGCGACGACAATCCATGCCGGAGAGACCGGTGCTTCAGCCGCTGCCGTCAGAACCCGTTCACGAAACATTTCGGCGTTGGCAAAGAAGAGCGGGGCATCCCAGCGGAACAGTACCAGGCCGGGAATACGCCGTGCTTCGGGGTGACGGATGATATCATGGTATCCCTTCAGGCCGTCAACACGTCCCAGGACCGCTGAATAAGGCCGCCAGGCCCGCCAGACAAAACCGGCCAGCGCCAGCCCTACGGAAATGAAAATGCCGTGCACAACCCCCAGAATAGCCACCCCCAGCAGGCAGACCATGGAGAGCAGGAATTCACCGCGTCGCAGGAAGTAGAGCCTGCGTACCTCGCGGATCTCAATGATTGAGCTGCAGACAGAGATAACTACAGCCCCCAGCGCTGCAATCGGCAGGTGGTACAGCAGCCGGGGGGCGTACAGCAGCAGCAGGACGATGCAGCCGGCCCCCACCAGTCCGGTTACCTGGGTCTTGGAACCGGCAGACTCGGCAACCGGTGTGCGGGAAGAGCTGCTGCTGACCGGAAAACCCTGCAGCAGGCCGGTAGCTGCGTTGGCGATCCCGAGGGCTACCAGTTCCTGATTGGCGTCAACATGGTACTTTCCGCGCAGGGCATAGATCCGGGACAGCACACTCATATCGGCGATTGACACCAAGGCCACGGCTGTCGCCCCTGAACAGAGCGTCAGAAATTCATGCCATGAAACCGGGGTCAGCCTGAATCCCGGCAGCCCCTGGGGTAATACGCCCACCACCGCCACCTGAGCGGTGGTGTCCAGCTCAAGCAGCAGAACCGCCAGTGTGGCCCCGGTAACGGCAAACAGGACCCCCGGCAGGCGGGGGAAACGATAGCGGCAGAGCATGATCACCGCGAGGCATGAGGTGCCGATGATACAGGCAGCCGGATTGAGCTTGCCGGTTGTGAGTCCGTCCCAAAGCCCCCGTACTGATCTGAAGAGGCTGCTGCCGTCAACAGTGAACCCCAGCATTTTGGGCAGCTGACTGAAGAGCAGGGTCAGCGCAATGCCGTTCATATAGCCGTAGCGGATCGGCTTGGAGAGCAGGTCGGTGATGAAGCCGAACCGGAACAGCCCGGCCAGAATGGCGATCAGCCCGGTAATCAGCGCCAGCATGCCGGCCAGTGCGGCGGCTCGTTCAGGATTGCCAAGGGCAAGCGGCAGCACCGTTGCGGCAATCAGTGCGCTCAGGGCCGAGTCCGGTCCAAGCACCAGAATCCGGCTTGGCCCGAAGAGCGCATAGGCCATCAACGGAACGATGGTGGCATACAGTCCGTAAATCGGCGGTACGCCCGATGCCTCCGCGTAGCCCATGCCGACCGGTGCAAGCAGGGTTGCCAGCACCAGACCTGCTCCCAGATCCTGCAGAAACAGCCTGCGGCTGTAGTTGCTCAGCAGCGACAGGCCGGGCACCCAGCGGCGCAGGCCGTGCCTGCGGGCATGCCTCAGGGATGTCGGATGTGTGGTTGCATCAGTGGTCATGGGGGCACTCATCACTGCTGTTACGGAACGGCACAGTTACGGATGCTGTTCGCTGACCCCGGCCTGCTCAAAGGTGGCCATCTCGAACAGGATCTTTACCCCGGCCTCAATCAGCTGCATGGCCAGGGCAGCGCCGGTCCCTTCCCCGAGTCGCATGTCAAGGTTCAGGATCGGGCGGGCCCCGATCCGCTCCAGCATGAAACGGTGCCCAACCTCCACCGATGTGTGGGCGGCAAAAAGATAGTCCCGCACCTTGGGGTGCAGTTCCGAAGCGATTAGAGCCCCGGCAGTGGAGATGAAGCCGTCCACCACTACCGGGATCCGGTTGGCGGCACAGCCCAGTACCAGTCCGGTAATGGCTGCGATTTCCAGCCCCCCGACCTTGGTCAGTACATCAAGAGGGTCAGTCGGGTCAGGCTGGTTAAGTTCGATCCCCTGCCGGATGGCCTGGATTTTGACCTGCAGCGCCCGATTATTGATACCGGTGCCGCGGTGGGTGACCTGTTCCGGCAGGAGTCCGCCGATGACGGCAATGATCGCCGATGACGGTGTGGTGTTGCCGATCCCCATGTCGCCGGTTCCCACCAGGCCGACCCCCTCTGTCCGGCACTGGTCGGCCAGCTCGATGCCGACTGCAACCGCTTGCAATGCCTCTTCGCGGGTCATGGCAGGGCCTTTGGCGAGGTTACGGGTGCCGTGGGCAACCTTGCGGTGAATCAGGCCTGCACAGTTTTCAAAATCAAAATCAACCCCGACATCAACCACCCGCACCTCTGCCCCGGCATGGCGGGCCAGCACATTGACCCCGGCACCGCCCTGCAGGAAATTGAACACCATCTGCGGGGTGACCTCCTTGGGAAAGGCCGAGACTCCTTCCTCCACCACGCCGTGATCACCGGCAAAAGTAAAGATCACTTTTTTGGACAGATCAGGGGTGGTATTCCCGCTGGCTGCAACCACCTGGCGGGCAAACTCTTCCAGCCTACCCAGAGAGCCGGGCGGTTTGGTCTTGTTGTCAAGTCGGGTCTGGGTCGTGCTCAGCAGGGTGGAATCAAGGGGGATGATACGGGCAAGGGTGTCTGCAAGCAGGGTCATGATGGTTCCTTGGCGGTTATTTGAGTTTCAGCGGAATGCCGCTGATGGTGAGGTAGACGGTGTCACAGCAGCCGGCCAGGATCTGGTTGGCCTGTCCGGCCAGGTCACGATAGAGTCGCGCCAGCCGGTTTTCCGGCACAATTCCCATGCCGACTTCGTTGGTAACCAACAGTACCGGGGTTGACATCCCCCGCAGGGTGCCGGCCAGGCGGTGGACGTGGCCAAGGACCTGCTCTTCTGCAGCAGGATCGTCTTCATCGTGGGACAACAGCAGGTTGGTGAGCCAGAGAGTGACGCAATCAAGCAGGATCGCATTATGAATGCCGTCGATCCGGGCCAGGGTCTGGGGGACCATCAACGGCTCTTCGATCGTTTCCCAACGACTGCCGCGACGGCTGCGGTGACGCTCGATCCGTTCCCGCATCTCGCTATCCAGTGCCTGGGCCGTTGCCAGGTAGCACAATGATCTGCCGAGGCCTGCAGCCAGTTCTTCCGCATATCTGCTCTTGCCGCTGCGTACACCGCCGGTTATCAGGATGTTGTTGGCCATATCGGTATCTCCGGTTCCCCCTGTTACTTACGGTAGTGACGTATGTAACAGGGGGGGGGCGGAAATGTCAAATCTGATTGCGTGGAGGCCACTTACTTTGCCTGATACCAGAACCTGACCTGACGCACCTTGCCGTCTTTCAGCTTGAATTTGCTCATCACACCGTAACGCCCTTTCTTGGCCATCTTAAAATCAGCGCCGAAGTGCCCTTGCATCGCGGTCAGGTTTTTGGTCTGCTCCGTCTTGTCCGGGGCCAGCACCTTGATGGCCACCTCCCCCTCGGTCAGGGCCTTGCCGCTTTTCACGTCGGTGAAGCCCACCTGGATATGGTGGGTCTCCTTGACTCCCTTCGGCATCTCCATCCCCATGGCCTTCATCGCCTCCTGCATGGTCTGAATGGTAAAGACGGCCTTGACCCCGTCCACCACTTCTTCGTGGGCGCTGCTGCCGTGCCCGCCGTGCTTGCCGTGATCGGAGGCGGCAAAGGCCGCCGGTGCTGAAAGCGCCATAACTGCTGCAACTGCAAGTACCAGTTTCTTCATTTCAATTCTCCTTTGTGGTGTGTAAAGTCAACTGCAATAGAACGCGGATAACGCGGATACAGCGGATTTACGCAGATTTTTACAACCAGTTTATAGCTTTGAATCCGCGCAAATCCGCCAAAATCAGATTCGATCCGCGTTCCATTGCCGTTCCGCCTTTAATGCTTCATCCCGCTGTACTTCAACGTCCCCTTTAACAACTCCCGCTTCTTCATCATCATAAAAATCACCGGGGTCATGATCAGCACATGCACTGCCGAGGACAACAGACCGCCGATCATCGGCGCGGCGATCGGCTTCATTACATCGGCGCCGGTACCGGTTGACCACATGATCGGGATCAGGCCGATCAGCGAGGCGGCAACGGTCATCAGCTTGGGCCGCAGCCGCAACACCGCCCCCTCAAAGGTGGCATCGTAGATATCCTGTTCCGTCACCGGGCCGTTTTGCAGTTTTTTGTCCAAAGCTTCGTGCAGATAGATTACCATCACCACCCCGGTCTCCACCGCGATGCCGTACAGGGCGATGAAACCGACCCAGACCGCCACCGACAGGTTGTAGCCCAAGAGCGCGGTCAGGTAGACGCCACCCACCAGGGCAAAAGGAACCGACAGCATAACCATGCTGGCTTCCAAGGCTGAGTGGAACGTGAAATACAACAGCACAAAGATAATCACCATGCCCAGCGGCACCAGCAGCTGCAACCGCGCCTTGGCCCGTACCTGGTTCTCCCACTGGCCGGACCAGGCCGTGTAGTACCCGGCAGGGAGCTTCAACTGCTGTTCCAGGGTCTGCTTGGCCTGATTGACAAAGCCGCCCATATCCCGATCCCGCACATTCAGGAAAACGATGGAGCGCAATAAGCCTCCTTCACTGTTGATCTCCGGTGCGCCGGTGGAGACCTTCAGCTTTGTCACCAGCGACAGCGGTACCTGGGCGCCGTTCATGCCGCTGACCAGAATACGCCGGATGGCCGGGATGTTATCCCGGTAGTCCCGCAGGTAGCGGATACGCACCGGAAAACGGTTACGTCCCTCCACCGTGGTGGA